>JAQUNK010000007.1 GCA_028717645.1 Candidatus Omnitrophota bacterium | reverse complement strand
TCAGGCCGCTTTTATGGCTCCGACGGAGATCCTGGCAAAACAGCATTTTGAAAAAGTCTCCGCCATAGGCGGATCTGCCTTCGGCGGGAGATCTCAGCAGAAAAAAATAAATATTAGTTTACTTGTTGGCAGCCTGGATAAAAAAGAAAAAGAAAAGAATTTAAAGGATATAGCCAACGGCAAGGCGGATTTAGTTATCGGCACGCATGCGCTTTTGGGAGAGGCGGTAAAATTCAAGAATCTGGGCCTGGTGGTCATCGATGAACAGCATAAATTCGGCGTGGCCCAGCGCTCGCTCCTGCCGCAAAAGGGGAATAACCCGGACCTTTTGATCATGACCGCTACACCTATACCGCGGACCTTGGCTATCACCTTGTATGGAGACCTGGATGTATCGGTGATCGACGAGCTGCCACCGGGAAGAAAGCCGGTAGTGACGCGCAGCATGAAACAGAGCCAGCACGCACAGGTTTATAAATTTATCCGCGAGAAAGTAAGCGAAGGCAGGCAGGCCTATATTATCTATCCTATTATCGAAGAGTCTTTGGTCCTGGACCTTAAGGCAGCAAACCAGATGTACAAGGAGCTGAAAAAAGGTGCATTCAAGGACCTTAAAGTCGGCCTGGTACACGGCCAGATCAGCGAGGAAGAGCAGGATAAAACTATGCGCGATTTCAAGGACGGAAAAATAGATGTCCTGGTTTCTACGACCGTCTTGGAGGTAGGCATCGATGTAGCCAATGCCACGGTAATGGCCATTGAGCATGCCGAGAGGTTTGGTTTGGCCCAGTTGCACCAGTTGCGCGGCCGCATCGGCCGGGGCAGCGAAGAATCTTATTGCCTGCTTATTTGTGATCCTGCCAGCGACGAGGCAAAGGCGCGCATTAAGGTTATGACTGAAACTAATGACGGCTTTCGCATTGCCGAGGAGGACCTAAAATTGCGCGGCCCGGGGGAATTTTTCGGCGATAGGCAGCATGGTTTATCGGAGTTAAAGATCGCCAATCCGCTTACCCAGATGCAGCTTTTAAGAGCGGCAAGGAACGAAGCGATAAAATTGATGCAATTGGACCCACAGCTGGAAGATAAACAGAACCAGGGGATAAAAGAGGCGCTGAAAAAGAAGTTTCCGGGATACGAAGGTTATGCTAGAGTAGGATAATATGCGTATACTATCAGGTAAATATAAAGGCAGGGTCATAAAAATGCCCGCGGGTATCCGTCCTACCCAAGATAAGGTGAGAAAGTCCTTGTTCGATATCTTAAAGGATTGCATTGAGGGGGTCAAGTTTCTGGACCTATTTGCCGGGAGTGGCGTGATCGGCATAGAGGCGTTGTCCAGGGGAGCGGCTTTTAGCGTATTTGTCGAGGGCCAGGGCGATCAAAGCAGCGTACTTAAGGCCAACCTTGATTCTTTGGGCCTGCGCGATACCCTGGTTTTGACCCAGGATGTGTCCCGGGCGATAGAAAACTTCCATAACCAGAATAAGGTTTTTGATATTATCTTCCTGGACCCGCCTTATTATAAGGAGACCCGCCTTGGGCCAGGCCAGAACGCAGAGGAGGGCTCAAACTCAGGGCCAGCAGCGGACTTAGACGGGTCATTGTCAAAAAAAACCTTGCAAAGCCTGAACGATTATGATATATTGTCCGCCAAAGGTTTGATAATAGTGCAACATTTTAAAAAGGACCAGCTACCTGATACGGTTGGTAAGCTGGTCTTATGGCGAAAAAGCAAATACGGCGATACTTTATTGTCGTTTTACGCCAAGGAATAGATAAAATATGTGCCAAAAGGCGATTTACCCGGGAACTTTCGACCCCATTACTTACGGCCACATCGACGTGATTAAAAGGGCGTTACGCATATTTGAAGAAGTGATTGTTGCCGTGGCGCATAATCCCCATAAAAAGCCGTTTTTTAGCGTCAAAGAAAGGATCGAGATGCTAAAAAAGGCCACGCAGGGCATGGAGGGTGTGACGATCGAGGACTTTAACGGCCTGGTGGTCGATTATGCCCGTAAAAAATCCGTTACTACCATTATCCGCGGTTTGAGGATGTTATCTGATTTTGAATATGAATTCCAGATGGCCTTGACGAACCGCAAGCTTAATAGCGAGATAGAAACCATTTTCTTGATGACCTCGGAAGACTACAGCTATGTTTCATCGAAACTGTTAAAGGAAGCAGCATCTTTGGGCGCGGATCTGTCGCAATTCGTCCCTGCTTTTATCGAAAAGGCCCTCAAAGAAAAACTGAAAGCTTAAAGATCCCTGCATGAAGATAGAAATAGGTAGAATTCCCGTTGAGGGTTTGAGCCTGGAAGAGCGCTTAAACCCGGAAAAACTGGACCTGTCCACACAGGCCGTGGTATTCAAAAAGCCCCTGGAGATCAAGCTTTTTGTCCGCAGGATCACCAATGCAGTGAATGTGGAGACGCAAGTGCGCGGAGAAATGGAACTGGTCTGCGGACGCTGCCTGAAAGAGTTTGTTTCACAGCTGGACCGTGAATTCAAACTGAATTATCTAATTGAAAAAAACCAGTTGTTCATTGATCTGGACCCGGATATCAGAGAAGAGCTGATATTGAATTATCCTTTTAATCCTGTTTGTAAGCCAGACTGCAAAGGCTTATGCCCGGTGTGCGGTGAGGACCTTAATGCCGGCGCCTGCCGTTGCAAAAAATAATTATAGGAGAAGAACATGCCTTTACCAAAGAGAAGACATTCTAAAACGCGCGGTAGAAAACGCAGGACCCACTGGAAGTTGAGTTCTCCAAACCTGGCAGTTTGCCCGCAATGCAAACAACCTAAACTTGCGCACCGGATCTGCCCGATCTGCGGATATTATTCCGGTAAGCTGGTGATGGAAATAAAAGTAAAAGAAAAGAAAAAGACTCCCAAACAGAAGTAGATATTTAGAATTAAACAGAAAGGGAACAAATGAAAATAGCGGTAGATGCAATGGGTGGGGATTACGCGCCGGACGTAGTAGTGAGCGGTGCGGTCGCGGCAGCCCAGGAATATGATGTCGATATTATACTTGTCGGCGATCAGCCGAGGATAGAAAAACTCTTGAGCAAAAGCGGCTATAAGGGCGAAAGGATCACTATCCGCCATGCCTCGGAAGTGGTCGGCATGTCGGAACCAGCGGCTACAAGTTTCCGCAGAAAAAAGGATTCTTCCATCGCGCGGGCAATAGAACTGGTAAAAAATAACCAGGCAGATGCTTTCTTCAGCGCCGGTAATACCGGTGCAGTGGTTTGTGCAGCTACGCTTTCTCTTGGCCTTTTGCCTGGCATAGAGCGCCCCGGGATCGCCATTATTGTCCCTACCTTACATGGTATTTCACTCATCGTTGACGTGGGCGCGAATATCGACCCCAAGCCCTTGCATTTAATGCAATACGGAGTAATGGCTGATGCGTATTCCCGCTACATCTTGAATAAATCTAAGCCCGTAGTCGGCCTCCTGAATATAGGTGAAGAAGAGTCTAAGGGCACGGATTTTATGAAAGAAACGCATAATCTTTTTTCAAAAAGTAAGCTGAATTTTATCGGCAATGTCGAAGGAAAGGACCTCTTTTCGGGAAAATGCGACTGCGTAGTCTGCGATGGGTTTGTCGGGAATGTTGCATTAAAAGTTTCCGAAAGCCTGGCAGAAACATTATACATATTTTTAAAGCGGGAATTTATGAGCAGTATTATGGGTAAGATCGGCGTGCTTTTCCTGTTGCCCGCGATCAGGCGCTTTAAGAAAAGAATGGATTATTCTGAATACGGCGGCGCGCCTTTGTTCGGGGTCAATGGCGTGGTGATGATCGGCCATGGCCGTTCCAATGTCAAGGCCATAAAAAATGCCATCAGGGTGGCAAGCGAAGAAGTAGAACGCAATGTCAACGAAAAGATCCTGGAAGGGTTAAAGGGCCTATGAAAAAGGTCGGTGTTATCGGGGTCGGGGAATATTTTCCGAAAAAAGTTCTGACCAACTTTGATTTATCCAAGATGGTCGATACATCGGACGAGTGGATCACTACGCGTACCGGTATTAAAGAAAGAAGGATAGTTGCCAAAAACGAAGCCACCAGTGACTTGGCGATCAAGGCAGCTAAAGAGGCGCTCGCCGATGCCGGGCTAAAGGCTGAAGCAATAGATCTGATCATTGTCGCTTCCATCACGCCGGATACGCAATTTCCGTCCGTTTCTTGCCTGGTACAAAAAGCCATCGGTGCGCATAAGGCCGCTTGTTTCGATATCGAGGCTGCCTGTGCAGGTTTTGTTTATGGCATCGTCGTGGCCCAGCAATTCATCGCCGCGGGCACCTATAAAAATGTTTTAGTAGTGGGAGCGGAAGTCCTTTCTTCCATCACTGATTGGGAAGACAGGAATACCTGTGTTTTGTTTGGCGACGGTGCCGGGGCCTGCGTGCTTTCGGCAGTCAAAGCAGGAGGGATCATTTCTACGTATTTAGGCAGCGATGGCACATATTCCGACCTCTTGATGCTGCCTGCCGGCGGTTCGCGTATGCCGGCGACCTGCGATACAGTGAACAAGCACCTGCACTATATAAAAATGCGCGGCAATGAATTGTTCAAGCTGGCGGTGAACATCATGTCGGCTGCGGCTAACCATGTCGTCGAAAAAGCCAAGATCAAAACCGAGGAGATAGACCTTTTTGTCCCGCACCAGGCCAATGTCAGGATCATCCAGGCGGTGGCAAAAAAACTGAAGATCTCGGAAAATAAAGTTTACATAAATATAGACAAATACGGAAATACTTCTTCTGCTTCGACTGCTACCGCGCTTTGCCAGGCGGTAAAAACCGGACGCTTAAGGCGCGGGGACCTGGTTCTATTAGATGCCTTTGGTTCGGGCCTTGTCTGGGGGGCATGCCTTATTAGATGGTAGCCTATTTATTCGCCGGACAGGGAAGCCAATATGTGGGGATGGGAAAAGATCTATACGAGGCGTTCCCCGAAAGCAGAGAAATTTTCCAGAAGGCCGATAAAAGACTGGGTTTTGCACTTTCTGAATTATGTTTTGAAGGGCCGCAGGAGGAGTTGACCAAGACAGAGAATTGCCAGCCGGCAATACTGACGATGACTATTGCCGCTTACACCGCATTTAAAAAAAGAGAGACAGCCAGTTATGTCGCGGGATTAAGCCTGGGTGAATATTCTGCGTTAGTTGCAGCAGAAGCGTTAAATTTCGAAGATGCGGTTCATTTGGTCAGGCGCCGCGGCGAATTGATGGAAGAGGCCGCGCGCAAAAATCCGGGTAGCATGGCGGCGATCATCGGCTTAAGTTTAGAAGATATCAAGGCGGTCTGTGCGGCAGCTCATGCCCAGATAGCCAATTTGAATTGTCCGGGCCAGGTGGTGATCTCCGGCGGGGTGGGCGAGATCAAAGAAGCGGAAAAGTTAGCCACGGCCAGGGGCGCCAAGCGGGTAATGATCTTAGAGACGAGCGGCGCATTCCATTCTTCTTTTATGAGTGAAGCAGCAGCAAAGCTGGGCGGAGAACTGGATAAAATAAAGATCAGTGACCCGAAGATTCCCATAGTCAGCAACGTGGATGCGAAACCGGTATTGAGTGGTGAGCAGATCAGGGAAAATCTGATCAAGCAGGTGACTTCCAGTGTCCTCTGGGAAGATTCAGTGCGGTTTATTTTATCCAAAGGTGTAGCTAATTTCATTGAATTCGGGCCCGGCAAGGTTTTGAAGGGCCTGATGCGTAAGATCGATGCGAATGCGGAAGTGAAAAATATGGAAAAGGCGCAGGATATAACAGGAGTAACGGCATGATACTAAAAGACAAAGTGGCTTTAGTTACTGGTGCAGGCCAGGGTATTGGCAAAGAGATCACCCTTGCGTTTGCCAGGGAAGGCGCCGATGTCGCGGTATGCGATGTCAATCTGGAACAGGCGAATTTAGTGAAACAAGAGGTCGAGAAATTGGGCAGGAATTCCGAGGCCCTGCAGGTGGATGTGACCAAATACGCACAAGTAGAGGAAGCAACAAACAAAATTCTTGACAAATTTAAAAGGATTGATATATTAGTTAACAACGCTGGCATAACCAAGGATAATCTTATCCTGAGGTTAAGCGAATCCGATTGGGATGCGGTCATAAGTGTAAATCTGAAAGGTAGTTTCAACGTTACCAAGGCCGTATCCAGGCCGATGATAAAACAGCGTAGCGGTAAAATGATCAATATCGCTTCCATCATCGGTATAATCGGGAACGCCGGCCAGGCGAATTATGCCGCATCAAAAGCAGGCATAATTGCTTTGACAAAGACCACGGCCAAAGAATTAGCTTCGCGTAACATTAATGTAAACGCGGTGGCACCCGGATTTATTCAAACAGCAATGACGGATAAGTTGCCTGAAGATATAAAGGCAAAGATGCTGTCGAATATTCCGCTCGGCCGCTTGGGAACCACGAGAGACATAGCCAATATTTGCCTATTTTTGGCAAGTGAAGATTCCAATTACATTACTGGCCAGACAATAGTTGTTGATGGCGGTATGGTTATGGCGTAATTTTAGAAGGAGGAGAAAGAATGGCAGTAGTAGACAGAGTAAAGACTATAATCGCAGAACAATTGGGTGTTAAACCGGAAGAGGTGACTCCCCAAGCTTCATTTGTAGATGACTTAGGAGCCGATTCCCTGGATACCGTCGAATTAGTCATGGCCTTGGAAGAAGAGTTCGGTATCGAGATACCTGATGAAGACGCTGAGAAGATGACCACTGTAGGCGAGGCAATCAAATATATCGAAGATAAAGTTGCAAGCAAATAGTTTTATGAAGTAGATTTTAACGTAAATGTCCCCGCTTTCTCGTTCAAGAAGGCGGGGTTCATTTTAAGCGAGAATAGATAATTTAATTATGGTCGAAAAAAGGGTAGTAGTTACAGGATTGGGCGTAATTTCTCCGGTGGGTAACGATGTCGCTACTTTTTGGCAGTCTTTGCAGTCCGGAAAAAGCGGAGCGGGAAAACTTACTTTCTTTGACGCAAGTAAATTTGATTCCCAGATAGACGCCGAAGTAAAAGGTTTCGATCCTTTGCTTTACGGTATGACCATGAAAGATGCCAGGCGTATGGAGGTTTTTGTCCAGTACGCCGTGGCAGCTACTAAACAGGCAGTGATTGATTCAGGCCTGGACCTGGCAAATACAGACTTAAGACGGGCCGGTGTTTTGATCGGTTCAGGTATTGGCGGCTTGCATAGGATGGAAGAGGAGCACGGTAACTATATGGTCAAGGGCGCCAGCAAAATTTCTCCTTTTCTTATCCCGAGCCTGATCGTTAATGAGGCTGCAGGACAGGTGGCCATAGTTTTTGGTTTCAAAGGCCCTAATTCCTGCGTGGCTACGGCATGCGCCTCGGGCTCGCAGGCGATCGGCGATGCTTTTAAAATCATCCAACGCGGCCAGGCGGAAATCATGGCTACCGGAGGCACGGAAAGCTGCATTACACCTTTAGGGTTCGGAGGTTTCTGCAGCCTGAAGGCTTTGTCTTGCAGGAACGACGCTCCGGAAAAGGCATCGCGTCCTTTTGACGCCGAACGCGATGGTTTTATCATGGCTGAAGGCGCGGGCGTAGTAATTTTGGAAGAATTGGAACACGCACGTAAACGTGGTGCCAAGATTTATGCCGAGATGGCTGGCTATGGCATGTCTTGTGATGCTTATCATATTACTGCACCGGATCCCTCAGGAGATGGCGCGGCGCGGGCAATGCAGGAAGCTTTAAAAGACGCACAGTTAAATCCGGGCGATGTCAGCTACATCAATGCGCACGGGACTTCTACAAAACTGAACGATAAAGTAGAGACATTGGCTATAAAGATAGCCCTGGGAAATTACGCTAAGAAAGTGATGGTTTCATCTACCAAGTCCATGACCGGGCACCTTCTGGGTGCGGCCGGCGGAGTAGAATTTGTGATCTCATGTTTAGCCGCAAAACAAAATATTGTTCCGCCCACCATCAATTATGAACATCCGGATCCTGACTGCGACCTCGATTACGTGCCGAACACGGCACGCAAGGCCGAAGTAAACGTGGTTGTGTCGAATTCCTTAGGTTTCGGCGGCCACAATGCTACCCTCGTCGTAAAGAAATTCAAATAATTATGGGTTACACGATAGCAGAAAAAATATTGCTGGCGCATACCAGCCAGAAAAAGATCGAGCCGGGCGACTTTATCGAAGCCAGGGTGGACCTTGCCCTGGGTAACGATATTACTGCGCCTATTGCCATACAGGAATTTAAAAAAGCAGGCGTTAAAAAAGTATTCGATAATAAAAAGATCGTCCTGGTCCCGGACCATTTTACTCCGGCGAAAGATCTAAAAAGCGCCAATCAATGCAGGATATTGAAAGAATTTGCCGATGAATATAAGATCAAAAACTATTTTGAAGTCGGCTGTGTAGGCATAGAACATGCACTCTTACCTGAGAAAAAGCTGGTTTTGCCGGGCGAGCTGATCATCGGGGCGGATTCACATACCTGTACTTATGGCGCCATGGGCTGTTATTCTACCGGCGTGGGTTCAACGGATCTCGCACGCAGTTTTATCGATGGTAAATGCTGGTTCAGGGTCCCGGCAACGTTAAAATTCGATTTCCGGGGAAAATTAAAAAAATGGGTCGGCGGTAAGGACTTGGTACTTTATACTATCGGCCGTATTGGTGTGGACGGGGCTCTCGAAAAGGTGATGGAATTTAGCGGTGAAACGATCAGAAAATTACCGATGGATGACCGCTTTGCCATGAGTAATATGGCGATAGAAGCAGGGGCTGTAGCCGGGATCATCGAACCGGATGAGAAGACACTGCGTTTTGTGCGTCCGGCGCCGCGTAAATTCAAGATATATAAATCCGATAAAGACGCAAAATATGAAAAAATTTACGAATTTGATGTTTCTAAATTAGAGCCGCAAGTCGCCTGCCCGCATTTACCCAGCAATGTAAAGCCGGTAGGGGAATTAAAAGAGGTAAAGGTAGACCAGGTGGTGATCGGTTCCTGCACCAACGGCCGGATTTCTGACCTGGAGGCTGCGGCAAAGATATTGAAAGGGAAAAAAGCAAAAGCCGGCGTGCGTTTGCTTATTTTTCCGGCGACCCAGGATATTTACCTGGAGGCAATAAAAAGGGGGCTGGTAGAAATATTTGTTAAGGCCGGGGGCGTATTCTCTACGCCGACCTGCGGGCCGTGCCTGGGCGGGCATATGGGTATTTTGACCGAAGGCGAACGCTGCATTGCCACGACCAACCGTAATTTTATCGGCCGCATGGGCCATCCGAAATCGGAAGTTTATTTGTCCAATCCGGCGGTAGCAGCGGCATCGGCGATCACCGGGCGGATCACGCATCCAGAAGAGATAATATGAAGAGATTGATCTTTTCCCTGGTTATCGCTCTAACGGTATTATCCTGTATTAATGGCGTATTCGGCGAAGAAACAGCTACGGTCGCACCTGAGGAATACGCGGTCTATACAGCGGTTATCTCCTCTGGTGAGCCACTTCTACGGCGCGATGCTGTAAGCGAAGAAGCAATAAGTCCGGAGCAGCTGGTGATCGAGAAGGCAACGCTCACTCTGAAAGAAATAACCTATGCCGATAATGTCTGCGTACAATTCAATAACCTTGCCGGCATAAAATTGAACGATGACCTATGCAGTGATTTTATAAATAAGAACCAGGCTGCTTATGATCTGGAGAATAAATTTTCTCTCTTGGGATATGATGTGATGCTGATTTCGGATGAAGAACTGAGTTCGTTGCTCGCAGCCGAAGGGAGTTGGGACAATTTCTACCAACAATATCCGGACGCGCGCGGAACCATCGGCCTGTCGCGGGTGGGATTCAATAATGAGCGCACGCACGCGTTTGTTTGCTATAATTATTCGTGCGGGGAGTCTTGTGGGAGGCAAATATTAGTACTTTTATTCAAGAAAGACGGCGACTGGAAGATAATCCGGGTGCAGGAAATACCGAAGGCATAAAATAAGATGATTATTAAAGGCAAGGTACATAAATTCGGCAATGACATAAACACCGATGATATCATTGCGGCCAAATATCTGGTCTCGACCGACCCCGAGGAATTGGGTAAGCATTGTATGGAACACGTGCGGCCGGATTTTATAAAAGGAGTAGCGAAGGGGGATATTATCGTAGCCGGGAAATACTTTGGCTGCGGCTCGTCGCGCGAACACGCTCCCCTGGCTATTTTAGGCTGTGGTATTTCTGCGGTGATCGCCAAAAGTTTCGCCAGTATATTTTTCAGGAACAGCATAAACATCGGCCTGCCTATCTTAGAATGCAAAGAAACGGATAAAATAGAAGAAGGGGACGTTTTAGAAATAGACCTGAATAACGGTATAATTAACAATATAAACAAAAAGCAGGTTTATAAAACAGCCGCATTTCCGCCGTTCCTTCAGAAAATAATCCAGGCCAAGGGGCTGATTAATGCTGTCAAGGCTGGGAGGCAGATATGATAAGGAAGATCTTTTACCTGGCGTTAATTTTTACATTCTGTATGTTTTGCAGGAATTCCGAGGCTGCCCCCAAATACTCTTCTATTAAGTATAATCTGACGGTCTCCAGCAAGTCGCTGCCTGAAAAGACCTCTTCGACTTACTATAAAACAGCGGATTCTTTAAGGATAGAGACGGTCCTGCGCGGGAAAAAGTCCGTTACTATCGCAAGAAAAGGCGGCCCGGCCTACTTTTATTATCCGGGTGAAAATATGGCGCTATCTTTATCATTACCGGCAGGCGTTTTTTACGAAGAGGTCGATTACCTGAAGGTCCCGGGGATAAAGCTGGTCGGGCAGGAAACCGTCAACGGTGTTTTTTGCGATGTGTATGAAAATGATGTTTCCGGAGCCAAGACAAGGGTCTGGATCAATAAAGAAACAGAATTTCCGGTGAGGGTGCAGGTCTTTGATGCGGCAGAAACAACTATGGATTATAGCGATGTAGAAATGAATATCCCCCTGGACAATAGTTTATTTGTTCTTCCTGACGGAGTAAAAATAATGGATGCCAAGAATATGGCAGGAACTAAAGAAGAAATGGAGTCGCCTTATGGTGGTAGATAATAAGAAGCATCGTATTGCAGTTATCCC
Source organism: Candidatus Omnitrophota bacterium (assembly GCA_028717645.1). Taxonomy (GTDB): domain Bacteria; phylum Omnitrophota; class Gorgyraeia; order Gygaellales; family JAMWDD01; genus JAQUNK01. The sequence continues at coordinate 42,119 of JAQUNK010000007.1, read as the reverse complement.
GGGAGATGGGACCGGGCCGGAAGTGATCAGGGAAGGCCTGAAAGTGCTCGACGCTGCGGCCAAAAAATTCAAGTTCCAATATGAAACGAAGATCTTCGATTTTAGCGGAGAACGCTACCTGAAGACCCAAAAATTAATCGAGGCCAGCGATATAGAAGAGCTCAAAAAATATTCTGCTATTTACCTCGGCGCAGTAGGCCATCCGGACGTAAAGCCGGGGATATTGGAGACAAATGTATTGCTTAAGCTCAGGTTTGCGCTCGACCAGTATATAAATTTAAGGCCGGTGAAGCTTTATAACCCGGCGTTCTGTCCTTTAAAAGATAAAAAGGCCGAAGACATTGATTTTGTGGTGGTGAGGGAGAACTCAGAAGGCCTATATAAAGGTATGGGTGAATTTAGGGACAAAGGTACGAAGAATGAAGTAGCCATACAGATCTCCTATAATACGCGTAAGGGCGTCGAGCGTTGCATCCGCTACGCTTTCGAATTTACCAGAAAACGCAACCGGAAAAAGAAACTTACTCTTTGCGGAAAAACTAATGTTCTTACCTATGCCTGGGACCTTTGGCAGAGGACATTCAATGAGGTGGCCAAGGAATATCCGGATGTTACCACGGATTATGCGCATGTAGATGCGACCACGATGTGGTTCGTGAAAAATCCCGAATGGTTCGATGTGATCGTTACGGATAATATGTTCGGCGATATCATCACGGACCTGGGCGCGATGATCCAGGGCGGTATGGGTATTGCCGCGGGCGGTAATATCAATCCTGAGGGCGTATCTATGTTCGAACCCATCGGAGGGAGCGCTCCTAAATATACGGGAAAGAACGTGATCAATCCTTTGGCTGCTATTTGCGCATTAGGCATGCTCTTAGAAGATGTCGGCGAGGCAAGGGCCGGAAAGGCAGTCGAAGATGCAGTAATCAAGATAGTGGCCTCTAAATTAAAGTCTTTGGCCGCCGGGAAGATGGGTTATTCAACTACTGAAATTGGCGATCTGGTCGTGGAGAATTTATAATGAAAAAATATAATGTTGCGGTAATCGGAGTCGGCGTAGTCGGGATAGAGATGCTGCGTTGCCTGAAAAGGCGCCATTTTCCCGTCGGAGAACTGCGCGTTTTTGCGCGTTCAGCCAGGGATATAGAAGTTGATGGCGAAAAATACGCAGTACGGCCGATTTCCCCGGAAGGGTTCGAGGGCGTAGATATTGCTCTTTTTGCCGGGACAGAAGGCGAGAAAGGCGCGGCAGTGTCCTTTGCTATCGAAGCGGTAAAAAGAGGCGCGGTGGTCATTGATAACGGCGCGGATTTCCGCATGGACCCCAAAGTGCCGCTGGTTGTGCCGGAAGTAAATGCAAAGGATATCAAAAAACATAAAGGGATCATTGCCAATCCCAATTGTTCCACTGTTCAGATGGTCGTGGCACTTGAGCCGATCCACAAAAAAGCCGGCATAAAAAGGATCATCGTTACTACTTTGCAGGCTTCTTCCGGAGCAGGGAAACTTGCGGTAGAACAATTGAAAGAAGAATCGTGCAAAATAGTTTCTGCCGACTACAAGAATATCCATGTCGAGGCAGAAAATAAATCCATGCCGCAGCAACTGGCTTTTAACGTGTTCCCGCACATCGGTAGTTTTACCGAATGCGATTATACCAATGAAGAATGGAAATTGGTCAATGAGACGCACAAGATCATGCATGATGATAAAATCAAGATCTCTGCGACCACGGTAAGGGTTCCGGTAAGGACCGGGCACTCCGAATCCGTATATATCGAGACCAAGAAACCGATCACCCCGGAAGCTGCCCGCGACCTGCTGAAAAGATCTCCGGGCATAATCGTCATAGATGACCCGAAAAAAAATCTTTACCCCATGCCCAAGGACGCCGAGGGCAGAGACGAAGTATTTGTAGGCAGGATCAGGAAAGACCCGTTTGTGAAAAATGGTCTCTGGTTATGGGTCGTGGCGGATAACCTGCTTAAAGGGGCGGCGACCAATGCCGTGCAAATAGCCGAAGAGTTGATCAAATAAAGGCCTTAATCTCCTGCCAGCGCAATGCGCAATATCAAGCTTACCATTGAATACGACGGGACAAACTACTCCGGATGGCAGATCCAGAATAAACACCGGTCAAAGACCATCCAGGAAACCATAGAAAAAGTCCTCTCTAAGGTCCTGCGGGAAAAAATAAAGATTATCGGTTCAGGGCGTACCGATGCCGGCGTGCATGCGCTGGGTCAGGTCGCCAATTTTAATACCCATTCAAAAATAACTCTGGAAAAATTACAGAAGGCCCTGAACGCGCTTTTACCCGAGGATATCGCCGTCAGTAAAATAGAAGAAGTTGTTTCGGGCTTTCACAGCCGTTTCCAGGCTAGATCAAAACTCTACCGCTACGTTATTTTAAACAAAAAATACCCCGCTGTCTTTCCCAGGCAACAGAGTTATTTTTGTCCTTATCCGCTTGATGTGAGCCTGATGCGCAGCGAATCCCGCTGTTTAGAGGGTAAGCACAATTTTAAGGCTTTTGCGGCAAGCGACAAAAAAGAACGCGATCCCGTAAAGATGATCAGGCAAATAAAGGTAAAAGATAACCGAGGTTTAATCACTATCGATATAGAGGCAAGCGGGTTTCTCTACAATATGGCCAGAAATATTGTGGGGACATTGTTGGAAATCGGAAGGGGGTATTTCCCTAGAGGGAGTATGAAACGCATATTATTATCCAAAGACAGGACCAAGGCCGGACCGACCGCACCTGCACGCGGTTTGACCTTGATCAGGGTAGATTATTAGATGAAGACAGCGCAAGCCAATAACCAGACCAATATCTCCTGGAACGTCTATTCTTACGCCACCATCATATTATTTACCTTTTTGCAGCTGCTTCACTGGAGGCTGTTCCCTAAATTCCTGGATATTTATTATCATCTCCTGGTAATGTCCGGTTTTTCCGACGCAGGAGGGTATGTCACTCATGCATTCTGGGAGTACGCGCCGGTGGGCCGCGTGCAGTTATACCCGCCGCTCCTGCATATATTGATGTTATTTTTTTATAAAATAGGCCTGACAAAATTATTCATCGGCCGCCTGTTCAGTTGCCTCATCTATCCTTTGACCCTCTTTGTGGTCTGGCAGTTCATAAAAACCATTTTTAATAAGCGGCTGGCTTTTTTTGTGCTGCTTATATTTTCTTCGAGCTTCAGCCTTTATCTATCTACGATCAATCTTATCCCTTTTAGCCTTGCCCTTATCTTTGGGCTCCTGGTATTTTTGTGCATTGAAAAAGACAAGCCTGTTGCTTCCGGCCTTATCCTGGGTTTGGGTTTTTATACGCACACGCAGTCTTCGTGGCTGATCCTGGTAGCCGTCATTTTATACGGCTTGCTCAACCGGATAAAGCTAAAAGGCTGTTTAAAGGCTGTGTTGCTTGCGTTTTTGATATCTTTGCCTATTTCACTGCACCAGTTTTTTAACCGGCAATATTTCGCTTTTATCAACACCATGGAGAACCGCTATTTGGATATCAACCTGGCTATTTATCTTTTGGCGGTCGCGGGGATCTACCTTGTTTTTAAAAAAAGAGCCGCTTATTATATATTCTTGAGCATCTTTTTGGGAATGCTTCCTTTATGCTTTACGCATAAGGTTCGCTATTTTAGCGGGGTAGGGTTATTCAGCTTTACTTTTTTAGCCGGGTTATGCCTTGACGCGCTTTTTTCCCGGGTTAACTTACGAACCAGCATTTTAAAAAGTTCCTTATTTTTAGCCGGATCGGTCCTGCTTTTTTATATTTTTTCGCCTACTCTGTACCTTAACAGGGAACAAGGGACCGCGAAAATAGCTTTTTTCGATACTACGCTGTTGAATGCCTTAAGGGGCGCGGGGCGCGAATTCCGCTCTACGGAAGTTTCCATTTACTATCCGCAATATGAAGATAAAATAGTCGCGATCATAGAAAAGAACACGGATAAGACTGATATTATCTGGTCGGACCTTAATTATTTTGCCGGCCTACTTTCGCTTTTTTCCCATCGCGCTATGTCGGATGCGATGCTTTCGGAGGTAAGGCCCTACGCGGCTTTTGATCCGATAAGTGCGGCCAAATTGGTCATTCTTTTTAAGGAGAATGACGGAAGCATGCCCGGCCCTGCAGAAAATACCATCAGACATTATGGCTTGCAGAGGCTGGAGGAGACTGAGATCGCCTATGTTTATCTAAACCCTAATGCAAAGGCTAAAGAAATAGTCCCTAAGCCGTTAATTCCGACCTGGGCATTATTTTCTATCCTTTTGTGCTACTTAGGGTTATTGGCTTATTTTATAAAGAAGGCTTAAAAATGTTTGACAAATCTCAAAAATATGTTATATTTTATGTCTCTGTCAAATCACCTATAAGGATGGTTTAAGGCTGATGAAAAAGACATTTATGGCGAAAAAAGAAGACATCAAGAAAAAATGGTATCTCGTGGATGCCAAGGATAAGATCCTGGGGCGTTTAGCTGCACGTGTGGCTATCGTATTGAGAGGTAAACATAAGCCGACTTATTCTCCGTATTTAGATAACGGTGACGGCGTGATCGTGATCAATGCCGCTAAGGTAAAAGTAACCGGTAGAAAAATGGAGCAGAAGGTTTACCAGCGTTATTCCGGATACCCCGGAGGCCAAAGAGAAGTGAGCTTGGCTAATATGCTCGCCAAGAAGCCGGAGAATGTCTTTAAATTAGCCGTGAGGCGGATGTTATCTACAGGGCCCCTTGGCAGGGAACAAATACGTAAATTAAAGGTTTATGCCGATGATAAGCATCCGCATTTGAGCCAACATCCCGTTCCTTTGGAGGTTTAATCGAATATGCAAGAAGCAAGTGCTTTTAAAGCCATAGGTAGACGTAAAGAATCGATCGCGAGAGTAAGACTTACCGCGGGTAGCGGCGGGTTTATCGTAAATAAAAAACCATTAGATAAATATTTTACCAAAGAAACAGAGAGATTAGTCGTGAAACAACCGTTACAGTTAACTAATACACTGGATAAATTTAATATTGTGGCCAATCTTACCGGAGGCGGATTCTGCGGCCAGGCAGGGGCTTTGCGCCTGGGCATTTCCAGGGCCTTGGTTATGGTAGACGCGTCTTTCCGCGATACCTTAAAGCAGAACGGCTTTCTTACCCGCGACCCTAGGATGAAGGAACGTAAAAAGTATGGGCAAAAGGGCGCGCGTAAGCGCTTCCAGTGGACTAAGAGATAACGATGAAGTTATAAATTATAAATTATAAGTGATAAATCGAATCCCGCTGGAAACAGCGGGATTTTTATTTTCCTCCGACGAAAATTATTATTGACCCCGTTGGAGAATATGATATTATGAGTATAATTCGCGCAAATAATCCCGAAACTTCGGGATTACGCGCTCATTGAAGAAAGGAAATAATGCGATGCTCAACATAGGGATATTAGGCGCGACAGGTTATGCAGGTGAAGAACTGATCGACATACTGCTTAAGCATAAATATGCCCGGATCGCCTATTTAGCCGCAAAGATAGACCAGCCGGATAATATTTCCAGCATATTCCCCAAATTCAAAGGAAGGATCGATTTGGTTTGTACAGAGCCGAAGCTGGATGAAATTATCGCAAAATGCGACCTGGTATTTTTGGCCCTTCCGCATACGCAATCTTTCGGTATTGTGCCGAAATTATTGAAGGCGGGCAAGCGGGTGATCGATTTAAGCGCGGATTATCGGTTAAAGGATATCCCGGTTTACGAAAAATTTTATAAGGTTGTTCATGCGGATAAAGATAACGTAAAAAAAGCGGTCTATGGCCTGCCTGAATTTTACCGGGAAGAGATCAAAGCGGCAAAATTGATCGCTAACCCCGGCTGTTATCCCACGGCCGCCATATTGGCGACTGCGCCTGTCTTGATCTCCGGTCTAGTTGAAGAGGATTGTATTTTTATCGACGCTAAATCCGGAGTAAGCGGCGCCGGTAGACGGGCAGTCAATGATCTGATGTTTACCGAGGTCAACGAGAATTTCAAGGCCTATAAGGTAAATGTGCATCAGCATATGCCGGAGATCGACCAAGAGCTTTCCGGGGTTTCGAAAAAAACGATCAAGACGAATTTTGTGCCGCATCTTTTGCCGGTTAACCGGGGGATCCTGGAAACGATCTATTTTAAATTAAAGAAGTCAGCGGACCAGAAACAGGTCCTGGATATATATAAGCGGTTCTATAAAAAAGAACCGTTTGTCCGGGTCTTAGACGAAGGGAAGAACCCGCAGCTAAAAGACGTGGTTTATACGAATTACTGCGATATCGCAGTTAACGTCGACCCAGAGAAAAAAACGCTTATCGTGGTCGCTGCAATAGACAACCTGAAAAAAGGCGCTAGCGGACAGGCTGTACAGAATATGAACATTATGCATGGATTCGCTGAATCTGAAGGCTTAGTATGAAAATTTACCAAGGCGCCATTTTGCCCAAAGGTTTTCAGGCAAACGCGGTTCATTCCGGAATAAAAAAATCCAAAAAGCTCGATGTGGGCCTTTTGTTCTCTGAGAGCGCTTGCCGGGCTGCTGCGGTATTCACCACGAATAAGTTTGCCGCCGCTCCGGTGGTAATCTGCCGGGACCTATTAAAGGCGAATAATATTTTTCACGGAGTGATCGTCAACAGCGGTAATGCCAACTGTTTTACCGGAGAAAGCGGTATCAAGGCTGCCCGATTGATGAGCAGCGCCGCCGTAAAGAACTTAGGGTTGAAAACAAAAGGCATCTTTGTGGCTTCTACGGGGATTATCGGTAAGAAGCTGCCGGTAGAAAAAATCATCCGGGCCATTCCGGAATTGAAAAAAGGGCTTTCGGCAGGCGGAATAAAGAAATTTTCTCAAGGGATACTCACTACGGATAAATTCAAGAAAGAGATTACCGTAAAAATAAATATTCAGGGTAAGCAGATTACTGTTTCTTCCGTAGCCAAGGGCGCGGGAATGATCTCGCCCCATATGGCAACCATGCTTTGTTTTATTACCAGCGACATCAACATCGAAAAGGCCTGCTTAAAAGAAGCATTGAAAAGCGCTGTAGCAGATTCTTTTAACAGTATCAGCGTGGACGGCTGCCAGAGCACTAATGACACAGTTTTCATTTTAGCCAACGGTTTAGCCGGGAATAAGATTTTAAACAAAGTAAGCCGGGAATATCCTAAATTCTTACAGGCCCTAAAATTTGTCTGCCTGGAATTGGCTAAGTTGATCGTAAAAGACGGAGAGGGAAGCTCTAAAATTATCCAGTTAGAGATAAATGGCGCAAAGACTGAAGAGGAAGCAAAAAGGGTAGGGTTTATTATTGCCAACTCCAATCTTTTTAAAACTGCGATGTATGGCGCTGATCCGAATTTCGGCAGGATCGTTCAGGCGGTAGGGACGAGCGGCCTGGACATAAAAGAAAAGGATTTAAAAATAACTTTCAGCCCTTTAGAGAAAAAAGAGGTAAAGATCAAAGTAAGCCTGGGCCGGGGGAAAAAGAGCGGCACGGTATATACGTCAGATTTAACGCCCGAATATATCCGGGTGAATTCCAAATACAATTAAGTGAGGGCATAAGTGCAAGAAGCGATTAGAAAAGCGGATGTTTTGATCGAGGCGCTGCCTTATATCAAGAAATTTCACCGCAAGACCATCGTGATAAAGTACGGCGGTAGTATTTTAAGCGATGAAAAGATCAGACGGGGAGTTCTGGAGGATATCGTTTTTTTGAGTTTTATGGGTTTACGGCCCCTTTTGGTCCATGGAGGCGGGGCAAATATCAGCGAACGCATGCGTTCGCTGGGCAAAGCAGCTAAATTCGTGGATGGCCTCAGGGTCACTGATAAAAAGACGCTGGAGATGGTAGAAGAGGAGCTGCAGAAATTAAATTCTACCATTGTGCATGAACTGACCGAACTGGGTGCTAAGGCTTCCGGCATAAGTGGGAAGAAAGTCATCGCGGCCAGAAAAAAACAGGCGAAAATAAATTTAGGTTTTGTCGGTGAGATCGCCAAGATAAAAACTAAACTAATATTGGAAGACTTAAGCAATGATTGCGTGGCTGTAGTCTTGCCCTTAGGCAAGGGCCCGGACGCCAAGACCTATAATATCAATGCGGACGAAGCGGCGGCGGCAATTGCCAGTGGCCTGGGCGCTGAGAAGCTGGTCTTATTGACCAATGTAAAAGGGATCAACCGTAATATTGAGGATCCGCATTCTTTTATTCCCACGCTTACGGTGAAAGAGGCCGAGGGCCTGATGAAAGAGAAAATTATCCAGGAAGGAATGATCCCTAAAGTAAGAGCATGTATAGAGGCGCTGCATAAAGGAGTTAAGAAAACGCATATCATTGATGCACGTACCCCGCACGGGCTCTTGCTGGAGATATTTACGGATAAGGGAATTGGCACGGAGATCATACGATGAAATTACAGGAAATATTCGATACCTATAAAGAATATATCATGCCTACTTACACGAAGACGCCCTTGGTCTTTGTAAAAGGAAAAGGCAGCAAGTTGTGGGATATTCAGAATAAAGAGTATCTGGATTTTTTCCCGGGTTGGGGAGTGGGCAGCCTTGGCCATTGCCATCCGAAAGTGATGTCGGCGATCAGGGACCAGGTTTCTAAGTTGATCTTTATCCCCAACAATTATTATCATCCGCAGCAGGCGCATCTGGCCAAGGAGCTTAATTTTTGGGCTTTCCCGTGCAAGGTCTTTTTCTGTAATTCCGGGGCAGAGGCGAATGAAGGCGCGATAAAATTCAGCCGTAAATACGGCCAGGGTAGGTACGAAATAATCACCTTTGAGAATTCTTTTCACGGCAGGACGCTGGCGGCATTAGCTGCCACTGGCCAGAAGAAATATCAGGCAGGTTTTGAGCCGATACCCGAGGGATTTAAAACGGTGAAATTCAATGACCTGGCAGCGGTAAAGGGCGCCTTAAGTGCTAAAACCGTGGCGGTAATGCTTGAGCTGGTCCAGGGCGAGGGCGGGATAAATATCGCGGAAAAAGAATTTGTCCTTGCCTTAAGAAAACTTTGTGATGAAAAGAACCTGCTTTTGATCGTCGATGAGGTGCAGACCGGTATCGGCCGCACGGGAAAAATGTTCTGTTACCAGAATTACGGCATTATCCCGGATGTGGTCACTCTGGCCAAGGCCTTGGGCGGCGGGGTGCCGATCGGGATGATGCTGGTAAAAAAGCAGATCGCCGATACGTTGGGCCCGGGCATGCATGCCTCGACCTTCGGCGGGAGCCCTTTGGTCTGTAAAGCGGCATTAGCGGTATTAAGAAGCATACAGAAAGAGAAGTTATTGCAGAATACCCTGGAGATGGGCGAATATCTAAAAGAAAAATTGCTCTCTTTACAAAAGAACTGCTCCGGCATCAAGGAAATAAGGGGTATGGGCCTGATGTGGGGCATGGAACTGAATAAGCCCGGGAAAGCCATTGTCGAATATTGCATGAATAAAGGGCTTTTGATCAATTGTACGCATGATACGGTGCTGCGGCTCATGCCGGCGCTGAATATCACCAGGAAAGAGATCAATAAGGCGATGAAGATCCTGGAAAACGCGCTAAAAGAGGTAAAATGAACCCCGCACCTTTGTTAAATTAATTTTTTATTGTTTTCTTGGAATATTTTCAAAGGTACGGGATCCAACATATTCTATAGAGAAAAGCGGGGTAAATATAGAACAAGGAGAAGGTGAGGAGTGAAAAAAGACCTGATTTCCATAAAAGATCTAACTGATGTCGAGATCAAGGAAATTTTTGACCTGACGCAGAAACTGAAAAAAAATAAATCCAAGTTCGCCAATACGCTTAAAGGCAAGACCCTCTGCCTTATTTTCCATAAGCCGTCGTTAAGGACGCGGGTTTCTTTCGAAGTAGGGATGTTTCAGCTGGGCGGAAATGCATTATATATGAAAGAAGATATCAGCGCGGGCCAGAGAGAAACCATTAAAGATACTGCCAAAACGCTTTCGCGCTATGTGGACGGCATTGTCTTAAGGACCTTTGGTCATAATAATGTTGTTGAACTGGCTAGATCTGCCAGTATACCGGTGATCAACGGGCTTTCGGACTTGTCGCATCCGTGCCAGGCATTGGCGGATCTATTCACCATTAAAGAAAAGTTCGGTAAATTAAAAGGCATTACCCTGGCGTATGTGGGAGACGGAAATAATGTTTGCCACTCGCTGATGTATAGTGCAGCGATTTCCGGCATGCAGATGAATGTCGCTACACCCAAAGGCTATGAGCCGCAAACAAACATTACCAGCGAAGCAAAACAGTTTGCTCAAGGGTCTGGTGGTAAAATAGCGCTGGGTAATGACCCAGAAGCCGCAGTGAAGAACGCGGATGTCATTTATACCGATGTCTGGGCGAGCATGGGCCAGGAAAGCGAGAAGCAGCAGAGGAAAGAGATATTCAAGGATTTTCAGATAAATAAAGATCTGGTGAAGTTAGCTAATAAAAAAGCACTGATCATGCATTGCCTGCCGGCACATCGGGGCGAAGAGATCACCGATGAAGTGATCGATTCAGCGAATTCCGTTGTTTTCGACGAGGCAGAAAATAGATTGCATGTGCAGAAAGCGATATTGGTTAAATTGTTAGGAGAGAGAAAATGAAAAAAGTTGTGCTGGCATATTCCGGCGGATTGGATACTTCCTGCGCCATAAAATGGCTGAAGGCCCGGGGTTACCGGGTAATCTGCTTTATCGCGGACCTCGGCCAGGGCGAGGATTTTAAGGCAATAGAAAAAAGGGCCTTGGCCGGAGGTGCCGAAAAAGTCTATATTAAGGATTTGCAGGATGAGTTCCTGAAGGATTTTATTCTGCCCGCCTTAAAGGCAGGGGCGGTATATGAAGGAAAATATCTCCTGGCTACTGCTTTGGGCCGGCCGCTGATCGCAAAATATCTGGTGGATATCGCGCATAAAGAGAAGGCACAAGCCGTGGCCCATGGTTGTACCGGTAAGGGTAATGACCAGGTAAGGCTGGAAGTGACCATCGGGATACTTGACCCTGATTTAGAAATTATCGCGCCCGTAAGGATTTGGGAATTCAAATCGCGGGAAGAAGAAATAGAATATGCCATAAGTTGCAAAATACCTATCGATGTGACCAAGAAAAAGCCTTATAGCATTGATAGAAATCTTTGGGGTATCAGTATCGAGGCCGGGATATTGGAAAACCTTCAGCAGGAGCCGCCTGAGGATGCCTATCTGATCACTAAGGACCCGAAGCTGGCGCCCAATAGCCCTAAATACATAGAAGTTTATTTTGAAAAAGGCGTACCCAAAAAAATTAATGGTAAGACTTATTCACTTAAATCGCTGATCGGTTTATTGAACAAGATCGGCGGGCAATGCGGCGTAGGCCGGACAGACCTGGTGGAGAACCGGTTGGTGGGTATCAAATCAAGGGAGATCTATGAGGCGCCTGCAGCGACCATATTGCATATCGCGCACAAAGAACTGGAAAATCTGGTGCTGGATAGAGAACTGGCGCATTTTAAAGAAGGCATTGCCTTAAAATATTCCGAGATGATCTATTACGGGTTATGGTATTCTGCGTTAAAAGAGGCGCTGGATGGATTCGTTGCCTCGACGCAAAAGCAGGTCACGGGTGCTATAAAATTAAAGTTGTTCAAAGGCAGTGCCATACCGGTAGCCAGGAAATCACCTTATGGCCTGTATAAAAAAGAATTAAGCACCTACGGCAAAGAAGACAAGTTTAATCAGAAATTAGCCGAAGGCTTTATCCGGATCTGGGGAATGCCGTATCAGAAGTAGCGAGGGGGCTCGTAGTTAGGGCCCGGGAGAGAAAGATGATAGAAAAATTATGGGGCTCAAGATTCAAGAAAGAGATGGATCCGGAAATCTTAGGATTTTCTTCCAGTATTTCTTACGATAAGAAATTGGCCCTTTATGACATAGAAGGAAATATTGCCCATGCCAAGATGCTGGGTGCATGCAATATAATTCCCAAGGCGGAAAGTGCACTTTTGGTAAAAGGCCTGGAAAAACTAAAAAATAAACTCAGCCACGGCAAGTTAGCCATTGATGAGACCAAATACGAAGATATACATTCGGCCATAAACTTTTTGTTGAAAAAAGAGATCGGCAATACGGCGGATAAATTGCATACTGCCCGGTCCAGAAATGACCAGGTTGCCCTGGATGTGCGGATGTACTCTAAGGACGCGATCACCGGGATCAGCGGGAAGATCAACGATTTACAAATCTGTTTCTTAAAAGGCGCAAAAAAGTTTAGCGATAAGGCAATCACGATGCCTTCTTATACGCACTTGAAGAACGCACAGTGCATTCTCTTGTCGCATCAGCTCTTGGCCTACATTGAGATGTTGGAGCGGGATAAGGAAAGATTACATGATGTCTTTAAAAGGGTCGATATCCTGCCATTAGGTAGTGTCGCGCACCGGGGCAGCACCTTACCCATAGATAGATTCTACGTTGCTAAATTACTGGGATTTTCCAAGGTCTCCGATAACAGCATAGATTCGGTCAGCGACAGGGATTTTGCCATCGAATTAATTTCCGACTTGGCGATTCTTTCCATGCATTTATCCAGGATCGCCGAAGATTTCATCATTTGGTCAAGCGATGAATTCGGTTTTGTGGAAGGCGATGATGCGCATTATACCGGCTCGAGCATGATGCCGAATAAAAAGAATCCCGATCCTTTTGAATTGATCCGGGGATATTCTGGCAAGGTTTACGGCGACCTGGTCTCTATTATGGTCATGATGAAGGGCTTACCGCTGACTTATGACAGGGATATGCAGCTGGATAAACTTTCTTTATTTGAGGCGGTCGATACGATGAATAAGGTCCTGCCGATATTAAAGAAGGTTTTATACGGTATTAAGATAAACGAGGAGAAACTTAAGAAAGCCTCTTTGAACGAATCTATCTATGCCGCGGATATATCTGAATATCTGGTAACGCAGGGATATGCTACCAACAATGCGCATAAAATAGCGGGCGAGATCATTCTCTACGCGCTGAGTAAGGGCAGGCTCATTAAACATATGTCCGATGAGGAGCTGAAGAAATTCTCCCATAAGTTGAACAAGCGGATAGTCAATGATCTGATCGACCCGATAAAATCCGTGAGCAGGGTAAAATCTTACGGCGGCACACAGCCGAAAAGCGTAGTTCGACAGATAGCTAAATGGGAGAAAAGGCTGAGAAAGCCAGCATAACTATTTGAATTTTGCGGGTGGCTGCTGATGCGGGGTGGACCAGCAGGCAGGACCCGCAACGCAAAGGGTATAAAGTATGCATGAATTTAAATATCTAAACAATCATTTGTACTGTGAGAGGGTAAAAGTAGAGGACGTGGCGCGCAAACATGGTACGCCGCTTTATCTTTACAGCTACCATACGCTCATGGACCATTTCCTTAAATTAAAGACCGCCTTTAAAGCAATAGAACCGCTGATCTGTTTTTCGGTAAAAGCGAATTCTAACCTCGCCCTTTTAAGGGCCATGGTGGATAAAGGCGCGGGCCTGGATATTGTTTCAGGCGGAGAACTTTACCGCGCACTTAAAGCAGGGTGTGCGCCTGAAAAAATCGTTTATGCCTCGGTGGGTAAAACCGATGAGGAGATAGAAGAAGCCATAAAAAGGAATATCCTTTTCTTTAACGTAGAATCTGTGCCGGAGCTGGAAAATATCAACCGTATCGCAGCTGAACAGGAAAGAGTAGTGAATGTTGCCATACGCATTAATCCCGATGTCGAGCCTAAGACACACAAATTCATCTCTACGGGAAAATTGACCAATAAATTCGGTATCGATTTTAAGACCGCGGAAAAGATCTTTAAACAATGCTATGATTATTCCAACGTGCGCTTAAATGGTGTGCATATACATATTGGTTCGCAGATCACCGTGGCTGATCCTTTTGTGGCAGCGATCACCAAAGTAGTGAAATTCATCGAAAAATTAAAAAAAGAAAATATCCATTTGCAATATCTGAACATCGGCGGAGGCCTGGGTATTATTTATGATAAAGAAACACCCCAGACGGCGCAGAAATTCGCCGTTAAGGTCTTGCCGCTCTTGGCCAAAACCGGCTTAAAGATCATTATGGAGCCGGGCAGGTTTATTGTCGGCAATGCCGGAATATTGGTTACCAAAGTATTGTATATTAAATCAACGCCGTTAAAAAAATTCGTGATCGTGGACGCAGGGATGAATGATTTGATCCGTCCGGCTTTATACAGCGCATATCATCAGATACTGCCGTTAAAAAAAGCAGAGGCAAGGGGCCGCCTGGAAAAAGTAGATGTGGTGGGCCCGATCTGCGAGAGCGGAGATTTTCTGGCCAAAGACAGGCTCATGCCGAAATTAAAAGCAGGAGATTATCTGGCAGTGATGGGTAGCGGCGCATACGGTTTCAGTATGTCCAGTAATTATAATTCCCGCCGCCGGGCCGCGGAAGTCCTGGTATCAAAAGATAAAGCCAGGGTGGTCAGAAAAAGGGAAGATTATAAAGACCTGGCCAGGAACGAGCGCTTGCCGCTTTTTCTTTAAAAGATGAAAAAAATAAACTTTACCAAGATGGTTGCTGCGGGAAATGACTTTATCGTGATTAAGTCTGGCAGCGGCAGCATTCCGGAACTAGCAAGGAAAATGTGCGCAAGGGTCTATGGCGCAGGGGCCGACGGCCTGCTTTTGATCGAGAGGTCAAAAAAAGCGGATATCCGGATGCGCATATTTAATTCTGACGGAACAGAAGCGGAAATGTGCGGTAACGGGGCAAGGTGCGCCGCTTTATACTCTGGAAAAAGAAGCGCGGACATCGAAACTAAAGCAGGGATCATCCGCTCTAGAGTCGATGGTAATAACGTAAAAATAAACCTCACTACTCCCAAGGATATAAAATTAGATATCCCTATTAAAGTCGAAGGCCGTAGGTTAAAGGTAAATTTCTTGGATACCGGAGTGCCGCATTGCGTGATCTTTGTGGAAGGCCTGGATATCATAGATATGGTCGCGATCGGCAGGCGCGTGCGTTATCATAAACAATTTGCGCCCAGGGGTACGAACGTAGATTTCGTAGAGATCTTAAGCAATGATTCCATCAGCATACGTACTTATGAAAGAGGCGTAGAAGATGAAACGCTTGCTTGTGGTACAGGCTCGGTTGCGTCAGCGGTGGTCAGCGCGATAAAATTAAAGAAAGAAGGCAATGTCAAGATCAATGTCCTTACCGCAGGGAAAGAGGTACTAAAAGTATATCTAAAAAGGCAGGCCGGCCGTGTTGATGACGTATGGCTGGAGGGTAAAGTAAAAAAAGTTTATGAAGGAGTATACAATGTTTAAAGGTTCGATCGTGGCCATTGCCACGCCATTCTCCGCCAAAGGCGGATCCGCCTCCGGCGGAAAAAATTCAGTTATTGACGAAGCAGCGTTCAGGAAATTGATCGAGTTCCAGATAAAGAACGGGACT
Source organism: Candidatus Omnitrophota bacterium (assembly GCA_028717645.1). Lineage (GTDB taxonomy): Bacteria > Omnitrophota > Gorgyraeia > Gygaellales > JAMWDD01 > JAQUNK01. The sequence continues at coordinate 26,582 of JAQUNK010000007.1, read as the reverse complement.
TCAGGGATCGTGCCTTGCGGCACAACAGGTGAATCGGCAACGCTTTCTTTCGAGGAACACGACCGGGTGATCGAACTTACCGTAGAGCAGGTGAAAAAAAGAGTGCCGGTGATTGCCGGTACCGGCTCTAATTCTACGGCCGAGGCGGTAATGCTCACCAAACATGCGCAAAAAGCCGGCGCGGATGCGTCTTTGCAGGTTTCGCCTTATTATAACCGCCCCACTCAGAAAGGGCTCTACCTGCATTTTAAAGCCGTGGCCGATGCCGTGAATATCCCGATCATCCTGTATAATATTGCTTCGCGCACTGGAGTAAATATCGAGCCGGAGACGATAGCAAAACTTGCGCGTGATTGTAAAAATATCGTGGCAGTGAAAGAGGCAAGCGGGTCGCTCGACCAGATGTCGCGGATAAAAGCATTGTGCCCAAAAGAATTTACCCTGCTTTCCGGGGATGACAGCCTGACGTTACCCGTGCTGGCCATCGGCGGGACGGGCATAATTTCGGTAGTGGCCAATATTGCGCCCAAAGATGTTTCGGACATGGTCGCTGAATTCGAGAAAGGAAATATCAAAAAAGCAGAAGAGCTGCACTATAAATTATTGCCTTTGATCAAGGCCGTATTCCTGGAAACTAACCCTATCCCGGTAAAAACTGCGATGGGGTTATTGGGAATGTGTGAACCGGATCTCAGGCTGCCGATGTGTACAATGTCGGATGATAATTTAGAGAAACTAAAGAAGGCGTTAAAAGATTATGGATTATTATAATGATAAATCCGAAATCCGAATATCGAAATACGAAACAAATCCCAAATCCGAATTTTCCAAATCATAAACAATTCAGTTTGGGAAATTGTGATTTTGAATTTCGAATTTGTTTAGAATTTCGGATTTAGAATTTCGGATTTTGGAAGCAAGGAGCATTGATTATGATAAAATTGGGTATAGCAGGCGCAGCGGGTAAGATGGGCCGGCGCCTCATTGAGCTGGCCCGCGAAGACAAGGCCTTCGAGGTGATGTTGGCCCTGGAAAGAAGAGGGCATCCTTTAAGCGGCAAGGAATTTAATGGCCTGAAGATCTCATCAGGCCCGGACAGCATGCTTTTGATAGACGTCTTCGTCGATTTTACCACGCCGGAGGCCACAGAAGCAAATTTAGATTACGTCGGAAAATATAAAAAGGCGCTTGTTCTCGGGACGACCGGCTTAAGCGATGCACAACTGGCAAAGGTCCGGGAACTTTCTGGTGTTGTGCCGGTAGTATTTTCACCGAACATGGCCGTAGGGGTGAATGTATTATTCAGCGTGCTGCCTGAGATAGCCAAAAAATTGGGCCCGGATTACAGCATTGAGATAGTTGAGGCGCACCATAAGATGAAGAAAGATGCACCTTCTGGGACAGCCAAGAAATTTGCCCAGGTCTTAAAGGAAGCCACAGGAAAAGAGATACCTACGCACGCGATCAGGCTGGGAGATATTATCGGCGACCACACGATCATTTTCTGCGGTAATTCCGAACGCATTGAGATAAAACACCAGGCGCATTCGCGCGACTTGTTTGCATTGGGCGCATTGAAAGCAGCCAAGTGGGTGGCCGGTAAGCCGGCGGGCCTGTATTCAATGCAGGATGTGTTGAACAGATAATTTTTAACAGGGCGCGGGTGTCTCTGATCCACCCCGTCCGTGCTCGACCGCACTTCGTCGGCGGCCTGCGCGCGGCCAGGGGCCCTGGATCAGCAGCCACCCGCTAGCGTACAGGTAAAAATTATGTTTAAACTCTCAAAAAAATTGAATGCATTGCCGCCGTATTTATTTTTAGAGATAGATAAGGCGAAAAGGAAGGCGCGCGCAGAAGGCCGCGATATCATTGATCTTGGTGTAGGCGACCCTGACCAGCCCACGCCCGCTTATATTATAGAGGCTTTACATCAGGCGAGCCTCGACCCGGCGAATCATCGCTATGCGCTGGACCAGGGAATGCCGGTATTGCGCCGCGCAATTTCCGATTGGTATAAAGAACGCTTTAAAGTAGCACTTGACCCAGATAGAGAAGTTCTGCCCCTGATCGGTTCGAAAGAAGGGATCGCCCATTTTCCCTTGGCCTTTCTTAATGAAGGCGATTATTCGCTGGTGCCTGATCCTTGCTATCCTCCATATAAAGGCGGGACGATCTTTGCCGGCGGGAAACCTTATTTGATGGATCTGCGCGAATCCAACGGTTTTTTACCGGATTTAGAAAAAATCCCTTTGGCTGTCCGTAAAAAAGCAAAATTGATCTTTATCAACTACCCGAATAATCCTACTGGCGCCGTAGCGGACAAAGATTTTTATCGGAAGGTAGTTGAATTTGCGAAAAAGAACAAACTTATTGTGGTTTCAGACCTGGCTTATTCTGAGATGAGCTATGATGGTTACCGGCCGCCGAGCTTCCTAGAGGTGGAGGGGGCAAGAGACGTGGCCATTGAGTTCCATTCTCTGTCTAAAACCTATAATATGACCGGCTGGCGCGTGGGTTGGGCCTGTGGAAATGCGGATCTAGTGGCAGCCTTGGCTAAAGTGAAATCTAACATCGATTCGGGGATCTTTTCTGCCTTACAATTGGCTGGTGTTGCCGCTTTGACCGGGCCGGATGCGCATATCAAAAATATGTGCCGGCTTTACCAGGAAAGGCGCGATACGCTTTTAGCGGGGCTACGTTCTTTAGGCTGGCAGTTAAACCCGCTGAAAGCCACTTTTTATGTCTGGATAAAAATTCCCGATAAAAAATACGATTCTATCCGCTTTGCTTCGCTTCTTTTGGAGAAAGCGGATATGGTGGTGACTCCCGGAGTGGGTTTCGGCAAATACGGCGAAGGTTACATCCGTATGGCGCTTACCGTGCCCAAAGAAAGAATAGTTGAGGCGCTCGGACGCCTAAAAAATATATTTTAAATGGCGGTTTGTTATCTGGGTTTAGGCACGAACCTGGGGAATAGGAAGAGGTTGCTTGATCTTGCCCTCGGAGAAATCCGTAATTTGAAAGGAACGAAAATCATTAAAATATCCCGGGTCATCGAGTCAAAACCGGTCGGCGGCCCAGCCGGCCAGGGGGAATTCCTGAACGCGGCATTAAAAATAAAGACCCACCTTTTACCCCTGTCTCTTCTCAGGCACTTAAAAACAATCGAAAGAAAGTTAGGCCGGCCGCAAAGATATCCGCGCTATGCCCCTCGGGTAATGGATATCGATATCTTATTTTACGCCGATAAAAAATTAAGTACAAAATTACTGAAGATACCGCACCCGAAAGTATTCGGGCGCGATTTTGTCATGCGGCCGCTTTTAGAGATTTTATGAAGGTAATTAGAAACATTAAAAAGATCAAAACAATTTTAAGTAAGGCGAGGTCAGAGGGAAGGACCATTGGCATTGTCCCGACTATGGGTGCTTTGCACCAGGGGCATTTGAGCCTGATCCGCCGTGCCCGGCATGATAATGACCTGGTTGTGGTAAGTATTTTTGTCAATCCTGTGCAATTCGGCCCGAAAGAAGATTTTAAGAAATACCCCAGGGATCTTAAGAAAGACGCATTGGCCTGCCGTAAAGAAGGAGTAGACATTATATTTTATCCGCCGGTAAAAGAAATGTATCCTTCCGGTTTCAGGACATATGTCGAAGTAGAAGGTTTAAGTACTGTATTGTGCGGGGCATCGCGGCCCGGGCACTTTAAGGGCGTGGCTACAGTGGTGGCTAAGTTATTCAATATTATTTTACCGTCCAGAGCCTACTTTGGGCAAAAAGACGCGCAGCAGGCAATAATCATAAAAAAGATGTCCAGCGACTTGAATATGCCGGTAGAAATAAAAATATTACCTATAGTGCGCGAAAAAGACGGCCTGGCGATGAGTTCGCGTAACGTTTACCTGAATAAAGAAGAGAGGGCCAATGCAGTAATATTATCTCAGGCGCTGGCAAAGGCAAAAAAAATGTTTCACTCGGGAAAAAACAGCCGCGAGGTAATTTTGGCTGTGTCAGGAATGATCAAAGAAAAGAAGGGGGCGAAGATAGATTATATCTGCGCCGTAGATCCACAGGGCCTGGGGCCGGTCAAAAATGTAAAAAATAGTATTTTGCTCCTCTTGGCGGTAAAGTTCGGAAAAACGCGTTTAATAGACAACATTATTATACATGGCAAAAAAAATTAAGATCGGGATAATCGGTTGCGGCGCCATCGGCAGTTCTCTGGCCAAGATCATAAAAGGGCGATTTAAGGGTAAGGCGTTAGTCGCGGCAATTTATGACCTCGACGAGAAAAAATCATTTACATTAGCAAAGAAGTTAGGTTATAATAATGTTGTTGTAAAAAACCGACGGGAACTCATTGCCAGGTCGGATCTGGTCATCGAAGCTACGCATATGCGCTTTAGTTATGAAATTGCCAGGGAAGTCCTGAGCGCGTCGAAAGATATTATGATTATGAGCGTAGGTGGAATAGTAGAGAAACACGCGGCCTTGTTCAGGCTTGCTGAGAAAAAACAAAGCAGGATATACGTCCCTTCCGGAGCCCTTTGCGGCCTCGACGGGCTCAAGGCCCTCGGCTTCGCCAAAATCAAGAAAGTCACGCTTACCACTACCAAACCCGCTGGTTCATTCACCGGTGTTAAATTCGTAGAAAATAAATTCGGTTCCTTAAAGAACATAAAAAAAGATAAAGTGCTTTTCTCGGGCACCGCTAGAGCTGCGGTCAAGCTTTTTCCGCAGAACATCAATGTTGCCGCGGCGTTAAGCCTGGCCGGAATAGGTGTAGATAAAACGCGGGTGCGTATCATTGCTTCGCCGAAAGCAAAAACAAATACACATGAAGTCGAAATCGATTCCAGCGCCGGAATGATCTATAGCCGGACGCAAAATTTTCCGCATCCGGAAAATCCGAAGACCAGCTTTTTAGCGGTTCTATCCGCAGCTACGAACTTAAAACAGATTTTAGAGCCGGTAAGGGTCGGCTCTTAAAATTTAATAATGGAAGGAGGTGAACAGTCTAATGGCAACAAAAATAGCCAAGGTGGGAGTGAAGAGACAGAAGGGTTTTCTATATTATCTTGACAAGCAGGGTGATGTTTCTTGCGCAAAGATGGCCCGTGGTAAATCCAAGGGCGGCAGCCCCAAGAAGGTAGCCAAGTGTGGCATCAAAAGAAAGAAGGGTTACCTTTATTTCATCGACAAGCAGGGTGATGTTTCCTGCGCAAAGATGAAGGTAGGCGGCACCAAGAAAAGAAAGAAGAGATAACTGAACGAATAGATAAAGCCCCTGCAGCTTCGCCTTACGAAGCAAAGCGGCAGGGGCTTTATTTGTTAATCCGACAATGAAAACGAAGATCAAATTATCGCATAATTTTTTATTGTGGCTTTCCGTATTTATTTATACCGCTTCTTTTAGCTGGGTCTGCATAAGGAAATTCATTTCCTTCGGTTATTATGATTTTGACCTGGCGGTACACGATCTTTCCATGTGGAATATCCTGCATGGCTCGGTATTCAACTCTATCCTCGGCATCCCGTTCTTAGGTAACCACATGAACGTGATCCTGTTCCTCATCGCACCGCTTTATGCAATTTTTAACCACCCGTTATTTCTGCTTATTCTGCAGACCCTTGCCCTGGGCCTGGCAGCAGTGCCTTTGTTCAAATTGGCCGCAAAAATATTGGATAAGAATTGGGCGCTGCTTATCGCTATTGCCTATCTTTTGTACCCGGCCTTAGGCTATACCAACCTATTTGAATTCCATCCTACGGCGTTTGCTACTTTTTTCCTGATGATGGCATTCTATCTTTACGAGGCTGGCGCATTTTCCGGGTTTTTGGTTTTTGCGTTATTAGCGATGTTCTGCCAGGAAAATATACCTTTGGCGATTGTGATGTTCGGTATTCTGGCGGCCTTTCGGCGCAGGCCTTTAAAGTGGGTCATCGTTCCTATAGTAATGGGTGCGGTATATTTTATCCTTGCCTTGAAGCTGATCTCTTTTTTCAATAACAATACCGTCCAATTCCTTACTATTTACGCCGACTGGGGGAGGACGCCGGGTGAGATAATCTCTAATCTCCTGGCCAGGCCAGATCTATTCCTGCAGAGATTATCCGGCGCGCACACCTTAAGATACCTTTACCAAATATTTTTCCCCGTTTCTTTCCTGCCGCTGGCGGGGATTTATGGATTGTTGCCTGCTTTGCCTTTTTTCCTGCAGCATATTCTTTCCAACAGGCCATCTGAACTGTCTATCCAGTACCACTATCTTGCAGAAATGCTGCCGTTTATCTTCGTGGGCTTTGCTTACGGCATAAAATTATTATGCAAGTCACGCTGGGTAATGTTGAATCAGCGGATCATCAAGATCCTTTTATTGTTCATGATCTGCCTGGCCAACTTATTATACGGCCCGCATTGGATGCTGCCGAAATTCATTTCCGTCTACAAAGCGGATTTCCTGGATAAACAGAAAGAAGGATTTTTGGCTGAAATACCTAAGGATGCATCGGTCGTGGCGACATTCGAATTCCTGCCGCGCCTGACACACCGGAAGAACCTGTATTCTTTCCACCACATCTATTCGGGGTTCTATACACTATCCAATAAGAAATACGTATTGCCCGCTACGGTCGATTATGCCCTGATAGATTTCAATGATTTCCTCACCTTCCGCGGATTTTATTATCCGTTGAATTATAAGAACAATCAGGAATTCTTTTTAAACTCTCAATGGAAATTGCAGGATTTGGAAGGGAGCATTGCCCTTTTTAAGAGGCAGGAAGGGGCGAAATTAGAATTGTGCCGGCCCATAGAAGGCCTGGATGGCGAGACGCTGCATAAGTCCGGATTTATCGTCGAGGACAGCATAAAACTTCTGGGGTATAATTTAAGTAATTCCGGTAAAGATAAGAAAACCTACGAGCTTACTCTTTACTGGGAATCGCTCAGGCCTACAGAAAGGGACATCAATATTTTTGTAGATATAGTAAATGCTTCTGATGTATTGGTCTGGCGCGTAGTCCATCCTATTTGCTACCGGATATTTCCCACCAACAGCTGGAAGGCCAATGAGCTGTTCAAGGAAAAAATAATTTTTACCGTTCCCGCGCCGCTGGGCGAGGGCGGGTATAAAATAAAGATGGGTTTTTTCGAATACTATAACAAACTCCTTCTTAAAATAAATGGCGATACGGATAGAGAGGAAAGGATCACCCTGGGCGGGATAAAATGAAAGAGACCAAATGTCTTTTATGTGGTTCTAATCTCTATGAGGTCGTTTATAACCTTGCTCATCCGGACAAAACTGTTGATGAACCTTATGCATATAAGATCACACAGAGTTCTCTGGAGAGTTCACCCGGCCGGATAGTGCGTTGCAGGAAATGTGGGTTTGTCTATGTAAATCCCCGCGAAGAGGCAGAGAAGATCGCCGCAGCATATAAGCAGATGCAGGATGACCTCTATGTTGCCGAGGAGAGTGGCAGACGCAAGGCTGCGAAGATCATCCTAAAAAAACTCTCTAGATTCAGGACCACGGGCAAGATCCTGGAGATCGGTTGTTCGACCGGATTCTTCCTGGATGAAGCCAGGCGCCTGAAATGGGACGTTTACGGCGTAGAGATGTCCAAATGGGCGATAGATTACTGCAAGGGAAAATTGAACCTGGAAAACATTTATGAAGGTACACTGGAAGAGGCAAAACTACCCTACAATTTTTTCGATGCTATCGTGATGTCGGATGTCATCGAACATTTATACGATCCGCGCCAGACCCTGAATGAAGTAAGGAGGATACTCAAGCCGGACGGTGTGCTTTGTATATCCACACCGGATATCGATAGTTTCTTAAGCCGTATCTTAAAGGCCCGCTGGTGGGGGATACAAAGGGCACACCTGTTCTATTTCTCCAGGAAGACGCTCGAAGAAATGCTCATTGCCTCGGGCTTTAAGGCAATTAAGTTCAGGTCGCATGCCCGGGTCTTCAGTGTAGACTACTGGAAGAAGCGGCTTTCGGATTACGATAACCCGGCCTGCCGTATCATTATGTCTTTCTTGAATATTTTACCCAAGGGGCATTTGGTCAAATTGAATTTATACGACCAGATAGAGGTATACGCGAAGAAAAAAAGGTCCTTAAGGTATATCGACGATGATGAAAGAAGGGAATTCGGCGAAAGAAAAAAAATGAAAACGATAGTGGTCCTGCCGGCTTATAATGCTGCCAGGACGCTTGAATTGACGTTAAAGGATATACCGAAAGACATTGTTGACGATATTATTCTTGTCGATGATGCCAGCCGTGATAATACGGTTGAAACAGCAAAAAAAATAGGCCTGAAAGTATTCGTACATCCTAAAAATAAGGGCTATGGTGCAAACCAGAAGACCTGCTATCAAAAAGCGTTAGAACTTGGCGCTGAGATCGTGGTTATGGTGCATCCGGATTACCAGTATGACCCGACGATAATTCCGCAGTTGATCCGGCCCATAGAGGATGGCCGCGCAGATGCGGTTTTTGGCTCGCGAATGATGAAGGGCGGAGCGCTGGAAGGCGGTATGCCTCTATGGAAACACAACGCCAATATCCTGCTGACGGCGCTGGAGAACGTAGCCTTCGGGACGTACCTGACCGAATATCACAGCGGCTTCCGGGCATACAGTGCCAAATATCTGAATACGGTGAATTTTTTAGCGGATTCCGACGGTTTTGTCTTTGATACGGAGATCATTGCACAAGGCCTGGCGCATTATCTAAAAATAGAAGAAGTACCTATCCGCACGCGCTATTTTGATGAGGCCTCAAGCATAAAATTGATCCCTTCCGTGCTCTACGGGCTGGGGATATTAAAGACGATCTTTAAATATATCCTGCATAAAAAAGAACTCATGCATTTCAGGCAATTCGAATAAACGCCGAATACAATATACATGAAAGAAAACGAAAAATACATCGTCATCCGCGGAGCCAAAGAACATAATTTAAAAAATATAAACTTAGAGCTGCCGCGCAATTCGCTTGTCGTAGTCACCGGACTTTCCGGTTCAGGGAAGTCAAGCCTTGCCTTTGATACGATCTACGCCGAAGGCCAGCGCCGCTACGTGGAAAGCCTTTCCAGTTATGCCCGCCAATTCCTGGAACAACTGCAAAAACCCGATGTGGAACACATCGAAGGTTTGTCCCCGGCGATCGCCATCGAACAAAGGACTGCCGGCGGGAACCCGCGTTCTACCGTCGGCACACAGACTGAGATATATGATTATTTAAGATTGTTATTTGCCCGAGCGGGCAAAGTGCATTGTTATCGCTGCGGCAGGCTGATACAACATCAGAGTTCCCAGGAGATCATCGAAAAGGTAATGGCGCTGCCAGAGGCTACGAACATAGAAATTTTGGCACCTTTGATCAGGGGTAAAAAAGGCGAGTACCGCGATATCTTCAGCCAGATACAGAAGGCAGGCTTTGTCCGCGCACGTATAGACGGGAAAATATACGAAGTGGCGGATAAGCCGAAGTTAGACAAATATAAGATCCATAATATCGAAGTGGTAATAGATAGGCTCTTGATAAAACCGGAAGTCAAAAAACGCCTGGCCGACTCTATCGAGACGGGGCTAAAGATCGGTAAAGGGATAGTGCTTATTACGCATAATAAGAAAGACCTGGAGTTCAGCGAATTATATGCCTGTACGCATTGCGGAATAAGTTATGCGGAAGTAGAGCCGCGTATTTTTTCCTTTAATTCGCCGTACGGGGCGTGTCCTGCCTGTGATGGTTTAGGCACGAAATTTGAATTCGACGTAGATTTGGTTATCCCTGACCGGAGCAAATCCATTAACGAGGGCGCAATCGAAGCCTGGAAAAGGGGCGGCAAGGGCTACATTATGTATTACCGTGCGTTATTGCGCGAGTTGGCAAAGGAACTGCATTTTGATCTCGATACGCCGTTCAGGAAGCTAAAAAAAGAAATACAGAAAGCCATACTTTATGGAAGCAAAGTGGAGGTCTGGGGTAAGCCGTTCGAAGGTATTCTCCCGCACTTAGAGAGGATATTCCGGCAAACAGAAAGCGATTACCTTAAAGAAGAGATCTCGCGTTTTATGTCGGACCTGCCTTGCCCTGAATGTAATGGTGCGCGCTTAAAAAAAGAAAGCCTGTCCGTAAAGGTCGACAGCAAAAATATCCAGGAAGTAGCTACCCTGTCCATAAAAGAGGCTGATGCCTTTTTTGCGGATCTGGAGCTAAGCGATAAAGAAAAAATCATTGCCCACCAGATCATCAAAGAGATCAGGCAGAAACTTAGATTTTGCGTTGACGTGGGCTTAGAATACCTGACCCTGGATAGAAGGAGCTCGACGCTCTCAGGTGGCGAGGCACAGCGTATCCGCCTGGCGACACAAGTTGGTTCCCGGCTGGTAGGAGTGCTGTATATCCTGGATGAGCCGAGCATCGGCTTGCATCAGCGGGATAACGCAAAGCTGCTTACTACTTTAAAAGCACTCAGGGACCTGGGCAATACCCTGATCGTAGTTGAACACGATGAGACCACCATCAGAAGCGCAGATTTTGTCGTAGACCTTGGCCCCGGAGCCGGACGGCACGGCGGTAATGTGGTTTTTTCGGGTGATACAGCTGCATTGCTAAAAAGCCCGGGTTCGCTGACTGCGAAATATTTAAGAGGCGAATTAAAGATACCTCTGCCTGAAAAGAGGAGGGATTATCGGCATAAAAAATTCCTGGAAGTAAAAGGGGCGAGGGAGCATAACCTAAAAAATATAAATGTGCGTTTTCCGCAGGGTGTATTCATCTCTGTTACCGGCGTTTCCGGGTCAGGCAAGTCTACGCTCATTGACGAGATCCTCTACCGCGGCCTGATGAAAGCAATATACAAAAGTAAATTGAAACCCGGCGAACACGATAAAATTATCGGTACCGAAAATATAGACAAAGTTATCGTCGTGGACCAGTCTCCTATCGGCAGGACGCCGCGTTCGAATCCCGCTACTTACACCGGGGTCTTTACGCATATCCGCGATATTTTTAGTTCATTACCCGAGGCAAAGATCCGGGGGTATAAGCCCGGGCGTTTTTCCTTTAACGTAAAAGGCGGCCGCTGTGAGGCATGTAGCGGCGACGGTATAAAAAAGATCGAAATGCATTTCTTGCCGGATGTTTATGTGTCCTGCGATGTCTGTAAAGGCAGGCGTTTTAACGATGCAACGCTGGAAGTAAAATATAAAGGAAAATCCATATCCGATGTTCTGAATATGTCTGTCGAAGAAGGTTTACGTATTTTTGAGAACATACCTAAAATAAGAGATGTATTGACCACGCTTTACGACGTGGGCTTAGGTTATATCCAGTTGGGCCAGGCCGCTACGACACTTTCCGGAGGCGAGGCGCAGCGTGTAAAATTATCTTCCGAGCTAAGCAAGCGCGCTACGGGAAATACGCTGTATATCCTTGATGAGCCGACCACGGGCCTGCATTTTGCGGATGTGGATAAACTTCTTTCAGTTCTGCAGCGGCTGGTAGATAAAGGCAATACCGTAGTTGTCGTGGAACACAATCTGGAAGTGATCAAATCTTCGGATTATATCATAGATCTCGGGCCGGAGGGCGGGGATAAGGGTGGTGAATTGGTTGCCTCGGGCAGCCCCGAAGAACTGGTTAATTCCAGGCATTCGCATACGGCGGTTTTTTTGAAAAAGATATTGATGAAGTAAGGTTATTTTGATATATTATTCTACTATTGTGAATAAGCCGTCATGAAAAAGACACTATTCCTTGCCTTTCTGTTCTGTTTGTCCGTTCACTCTGTTTTCGCACACCAAGCAACCAAGGAAGAAGAAGCGCTTGTGCTTGCGTCAAAGGCATTTAATGACGGGTTTTATGATGTATCCCTGGGCATATTAGATAATTTTTTAGAAGATGATCCTGCGACCGAGAGAGCCGCTGAAGTAAACTTAAATATCGGTAAATGTTATCTTTACCAGGGTAAGATCAGCCAGGCCAAGAATAAATTCGAAGGCCTGTTTGGCCAGGAAAACGCAAAAGATATTCAGGATGCTCTTTGTTATTGGTTGGGCGAGGCATATTTTAAGGAAAAAAATATCCCGCGTTCGAACGAATATTATAGAAAAATCATTGCCGAATACCCTCAGTCCGGTTATCTCCTCGATGCCTATTACGCATATGGACTGGGTTTGTTGGAATTAAAAGATTTTTCGAAAGCTGCGGATATTTTTAATATTTTAAAAGAAAAAATTTCCGCCGGCGATGAGAAAATAGCTTACGTGAATTTTTACCTGGGCGAAACACTTTATTACCAGAATGATTTTCCCGCCGCAGAAGCATTCTACCGCGCGGCGATGGAATCAGCGCTTGATTTAAAGGCGAAATCATTGTTTACTTTGAGTTTGGCCTGGGATGAATTAAAATTAAAGAAATATACAGAGGCAAGAACGCTCTTTGAACAAATAGATTTTGCGCAACTCGATGAACGGAATCAACAGGTGTTTAAGCTCGGCGAAGGGGCCCTGCTTACGGCAGAAAATAAATTCGAGAACGCCCTTTCCTTGTACGCCGATTTGTTGAATATATCCCGGGATGCCGATATCTTGACACAGGCTTCTTTGGGCCGGGCGGATTGCCTTTTTAACCTGGGAAAATATCAGGATGCTCTCCTGGCATATCGCAGTACAGTAACAAGCCTGGATCCGGAGAAAAAATATTCTTATCAATTGCTTTACGGCCTGGCCTGGGCCAACTTAAAGAACGGGAATTTCAAAGAGGCGATCAATGAATTCCAAAAGGTAGCAGATGCCTCGGATGATAGTATGGTTAAAAATTCCGCTTTATGCCAGGTTGCCGACGCTTACCAGGATGAAGGAAAATTTGCTGAGGCGCTCTGTGAGTACGAGGCCATATTAAAAGAATTTCCCTCAAGCCCTTACCGGGACTATGTGGAATATCAGCGGGCCCAGAGCCTGTTTAGACTCGCCCGCTACGATGAAGCAATGCAGGTACTTGATAAATTCCGGAATGATTTTAAGGATAGCGTTTTATATAAAGACAGCCTTTGTCTTTTAGGCAAAGTGTTTTACAACCAGGGTAGTTTCAGCGAGGCGATAGCCTGTTTTAATCAGGTCCTGGATGAAGCCCCTGAAGAAGAGAGGCCGGGGTTAAATTTCCAGATCGCCCAGTGTTATCAGGACGAGGCAAAATCAAAAGAGGCCGTAGAGGCATATTTGAAGATAACTTCTCTTTGCGGCCAGGAAAACCCGCTTTTCGTAAAAGCATTGTTACGCGTGGCCCAGATATACGAAAATAGCGGGCAATTGAAAGAAGCAAAAAGTGTGTATCAAAGAATTATGTCGATCAATGTCCAGGAAGCAGATTACGCTAAAGAAAAATACGCTGCTTTAGGAGAGTAAAAGGAGGAAGGTAATGGATTATTTATTAAGCGAAGAACAGGTAATGATTCGGGACTTATGCCGGCAGGTTGCTACCGAGAAGATAGCGCCGATCGCCGCTGAATGCGATAAGACCGAAAGATTCCCGCATGAAGTGATCAAGGCCCTGGCCCAGTCAGACCTATTCGGTATATTTGTCCCGGCCAAGTACGGCGGGATGCTGGAATTGCCCGAGGGGCAGACTGCAGGCGGTGTATTAAGCCTGTGCCTGGCGACCGAGGAATTATCGCGCGCCTGCGGCGGCATCGCGGTTTGCTACGCTGCTTCGGCATTGGGAACGTTCCCTATTATCCTGTTCGGTAATGAAGAACAGAAGAAAAAATACCTTCCTGATCTGGCCAGCGGAAAAAAGATCGCCGCTTTCGGCATCACCGAGCCTGAGGCAGGATCTGATGCCTCAGCGATCAAGACCACGGCAAAGAAAGTAGGCAACCACTACGTTTTAAATGGTACCAAGCATTTTATCACCAATGGCAGCGAGGCAGAAACTTATGTCGTTATCGCTATGACCGATAAGGCCAAAGGTGCAAGGGGTGCTTCCGCGTTCATCCTGGAAAAAGGTATGCCCGGTTTTACCTTCGGCAAAAAAGAGGATAAGATGGGTATCCGTGCTTCAGTGACCAGCGAGCTTATCTTCAATGATTGCAAGGTCCCTGCGGAAAATCTCTTAAGCAAGGAAGGCATGGGTTTTATTGTGACCATGAAGACCTTTGATATGTCCCGGCCGGGAGTCGCAGCCCAGGCCTTAGGTATTGGCCAGGGGGCGTTAGATGTGGCGGTAAAATACGCCAAGGAGCGGCAGCAATTCGGAAAATCGATCGCCAGTTTCCAGGGCATACAATTTATGTTGGCCGACATGGCCACGGAATTAGAGGCTGCCCGGGCATTGGTTTATGCCGTGGCGCGCATGGTCGATGCCGGACGCACCGGAGTTTCCAAAGAATCAGCCATGGCCAAGCTTTTTGCCTCGGATGTAGCAATGAAGGTCGCTACCGATGCGGTGCAGATACTCGGTGGATACGGCTATATGAAAGATTATCCGGCGGAGAAATACATGCGTGATGCCAAGATCACCCAGATCTATGAAGGGACCAACCAGATCCAGCGCGGCATCATTGCGTTACAGTTGATCAAGGAAGCGGGTAAATAATGAACATTATTGTTTGCGTAAAACAAGTCCCAGAGACAACCGAGGTAAGGATCAACCCCGAGACCAACACCCTGATCCGCGAAGGGGTTAAGGCGATTGTCAATCCTTTTGATACTTATGCCATCGAAGAGGCGGTACGTTTAAAGGAAAAATTCGGCGGCAAGGTTACGGTTATTTCTATGGGCCCGCCGCAGGCAGACGCAGTGCTGCGTGAGGCGATATCCATGGGAGCGGATGAAGGGATACTCGTCTGCGACCGCGCCTTTGCCGGGAGCGATACCTGGGCAACGAGTTATACCCTGGCTTCGGCGATAAGGAAAGTCGGGGCATTTGATCTCATCCTTTGCGGCAAGCAGGCGTCCGACGGAGATACGGCGCAAGTCGGGCCCGGCATCTCGACCCACCTGGACATACCGCAGGTGACTTATGTCAAGAAGATAGAGGAAATAAAAGATAACCAGGCGCGCGTGGAAAGGATGATGGAAGAGGGCTTTGAGATCATCCAGACTTCGTTACCGGCGCTATTGACCGTAGTAAAAGAAATAAATGAGCCGAGGATCCCTTCCTTAAAAGGTATGATGCGCGCCAAGCAGGCAAAGATTACCACCTGGGGCCAGAAAGACCTGGACCTGGATCCGCAAAATATCGGGCTCTGCGGTTCGCCTACACAGGTAGTGAAGATATTTACCCCGCCTGCCAGAGTCGGCGGACAGATGCTTACCGGAGAACCGCAGGAAATAGTCGCTAAATTAACCGAATTATTAAAATCAGAGATACATTAAAATGTCTATACAAATTATAGTTGAGAAATGTACCGGTTGTACCTTATGCGTAAAGGCCTGCCCTTTCGATGCTATCCGCATCATCGATAAGAAGGCGACCATCGATCTGAACAAGTGCACGCTTTGCGGCGCTTGTAAGGACGCCTGTAAATTCAAGGCGATCATACTCGATAAAAAAACCGTCTGCATCGTGCCGGACCTCAAGGACTATAAGGGCGTCTGGGTCTTTATCGAGCAGAAGAATGGCAAGGTCCAGTCGGTCTCTTATGAACTCCTGAGCAAGGCCCAGGAGTTAGCGGCAAAGCTGAAGACCGAGGTGAGCGCGGTATTTTTGGGAAATAATTTAGATGACCAGCTGGATGAAGTAGTTTGGCATGGCGCGGATAATATTTACCTGGTTCAGGCGCCGGAACTTACCCATTTCCAGGACGAGCCTTATACCAATGTGCTGGTCGAGCTGGTTAAAAAATATAAACCCGAGATCCTGCTTTGCGCTGCGACATCTATCGGCAGGTCACTGATCTCCCGCGTAGCGATAAAGATCAGGACCGGCCTTACTGCTGATTGCACCGGCCTGGATATTGATCCACAGAAGAAGATACTTTTACAGACCCGCCCGGCCTTCGGCGGAAATATCATGGCTACGATCATCACGCCGAATTACCGGCCGCAGATGTCCACAGTAAGGCACAAGGTCATGCCGATAAAAGAGCCGGATAAGCGCAGGAAGGGAAAGATCATCAGGGAAAGTTTTGCTGCTGATCTATTGTCTTCCCGCACGAAACTCATTGATATTATCGAAGAAGTGGAAAATCTGGTAAATTTATCCGAAGCTGATATAATTGTTTCTGGGGGCCGCGGCATGGGAGGCCCGGAGAATTTTAAGATCCTTCAGGAACTGGCGCATACTATTGGAGCGGCGGTCGGCGCATCGCGCGCGGCGGTCGATTCCGGTTGGATGCCTTATTCGCACCAGGTGGGCCAGACCGGCAGGACGGTCGCGCCGAAAATATATATTGCCTGTGGTATTTCCGGGCAGATCCAGCATCTGGTGGGTATGCAGTCTTCAAAGATCATCGTGGCGATAAATAAAGATCCCGATGCGCCCATATTTAAAGTAGCTACTTACGGAATCGTAGGCGATTTATTCCAGATCGTGCCTTTGCTTAACCAGAGATTCAAGCAGACCCTCGGTGGGAGGTAAAATATGGAGAAACAGAGAAGGTTTCCCCGTTTAAACATGGCCATCCAGATGGAGTATGCCGTGCTGGATGCGAATTGCAACTCATGCAAAGCCAAGATAGAGGATATCAGCGTAGCCGGCATAAGCGTAAAAACAAAAGAGTTGCTGAAAAAGGGCACATATCTGGACGTTAAATTCTATTTGCCCAAGGACAAAACCCCGGTCGAGGCGATCAGCAAGGTAGCCTGGTCCAGGGAGATTGGGCCGAATAACTTCGAAACCGGCATTGAATTCATAAAGATCAATTATGCCGACCAGGAACGTATCGGTAACCTTATCACAGAAGAATAAAATATGCATCTTAAGAAGCTGGAACTCATAGGTTTTAAATCTTTCGCCGAAAAAACCGAACTTTTATTCGAGCCGGGCATCAGCGCCATCGTCGGGCCGAACGGCTGCGGTAAGTCGAATATTTTTGATTCTATCCGCTGGGTCCTGGGTGAGCAGTCGGTTAAGGCGCTGCGCGGTTCGAATATGGAAGACGTAATATTTAACGGCACAGATAATGCCGCGGCCTTAAGTGTCGCCGAAGTCTCCATGACCTTTTCTAATGATGATAAAATATTCCCGGTTGACGCCAACGAAGTGATCATTACCCGCAGGATCTTCCGCTCCGGAGAAAGCCAATATCTCTTGAATAAGACCGAGGTGCGCCTAAAGGATATCCTGGAAGTTTTTATGGGTACCGGTATCGGCGCCGAGGCATATTCACTGGTCGAGCAGGGTAAGATCGACCTGATCTTAAGCAGCCGCGCCGAAGACAGGCGCCTGGTTTTTGATGAGGCCAGCGGCATAACAAAGTATAAGGCGCAGAAAAAAGAGGCCCTGCGTAAACTCGATGATACGGAAAATAACCTGCTGCGCATAAATGACATTATCACCGAAGTCAAGCGCCAGATCGGTTCTTTGGAGAGGCAGGCGAATAAGGCTAGAAGATATAAAGAGGTATTGGAAGAATTAAAATCCAAAGAGATCACCCTGGCCAGGATCAATGTAACCCAGATCGATAAGCAGCGTTCAGGGCTCAAACAGGACGAAGAAGGGCTAAAGGCCGGCCAGGCAGATAAAAATTCCCAGTTGCTTGCCCTGGAAGCCAAGATCAGCTGCGGGATGGATGAACTAAGGGCCCAGGAATTGAAGATCTCCGAAATA
The DNA here is from genome assembly GCA_028717645.1 of Candidatus Omnitrophota bacterium. GTDB lineage: Bacteria > Omnitrophota > Gorgyraeia > Gygaellales > JAMWDD01 > JAQUNK01. The sequence goes on along the minus strand of JAQUNK010000007.1, from coordinate 8,776 downwards.
AAGAACGATATCTTAAATTTGGAAAATCGCTACCAGAGAAATAACGAGCTGATCAGGTTGGATAAGGAAAGGCTGGAGGATATCCTGGTAAGAGAAAAATTATTGCAGGAATCCATCGAGGAACTGAAAAAAAGGCTGGTAACCGATGAAGAGAAACTGAATAGTTTTAAAAAAGAATACGAAAACCTGGAATCCATCATTCAGGAACATTTGAACGTGCTGAAGCAGAAAGAAGCGGAATACGAAATTTTAAGCCGGGCGATAGCCGATGCGGCCAGAAATATCCAGGAGGCAAAAAGAAGCATATTGGACCTGGCCAGCGAGCAGGCTAAAGTAAAGAATGAAGCCATAGATACCAATACCCACATTCAGACGGATGAGGCGCGTAAGAGAAGGCTGGATATCGATAGGGCAAAGGCAGAGGAAGAAAAAGCGCGTGTTGAAGAGTCCCTCGCTACGGTGACCGGAGAATTAAGCGTTTTACAGGGCCAGTTCGATGGATTGACCGGGGATATTTCTGCCTTAAAGAACGATTCAGATAATGCCGCCAAAGAACTTTCCGCGATCGTGATTAATATCAGGGAACTGGAAAATTTAAAATTGAGCCTGGAGTCCCAAAAAGAATTCATCGAGAAGCTAATGCTTAAATATCAAGACATCAGCGAGGCGATGAACGCCGTTGTCTTGGTGGATAATATGCCGCAGGGCGATGTGACCGGCCTGATCATAAAAATAAAAAATGGCCAGCCGATCAGAGAGCAGGATAGTCCCTTGCTAAAAGAAGCCAAATACAGCTTCGGCGGTGAAGCGAAATCAATATCTTTGGATGTAGAGGCGATCAATAATAAGATCAAGGAGATAGAAGCAAAGGTCGCCGAGCAATATAATCTGCGCCAGGAAAAAGAGAGGCTGATCAGCGAGCTGGGTGGTAAAATCAAGGACCTGGAAGAATCTCACCGGCAGATAGAATTTCAGGTATCTGGCAAGAGCATGCAGAAGGATTCTATCAGCCAGCAGCTGGATAAAATATGCGACGAGAAAAATATCATAGACCTGGAACTTTCGGAGATTGGGGGAGATTTAAATAGCTTAAAAGAAAAATACGGCCAGCTCCAGACCCGCCAGGAGGAATTAGACAGGCAAAAGGCGGACCAGGAACAGGTGATCGTGGCCCGCCAGGAACTGATCAATGCCGATACGCAAAAAAGAGAAGACCTGTTGGTATCGCTGACCCAGACGAGAACAGAGCTGGAATCATTAAGAAAGCGCAAGGCCCAGGACGTAGTTACCTTGAATATTTTACAACATACCTACGATCAGGATAAGGATGATCTGGGCCGCGAAGAAGAAGAAAAGGAAAATATAAGGCACAAGAGTGCCCAGATAAATACGGAAATAGAGAACTTAGATAAAGATAATACGGACAGCCTGGCGAAAAAAGAGAAACAACAGGGCGCATTAAAGAACCTGGAGATCGAATTTAGCAAAATACAGAGCCTGTATAAGAACGATCATCTAAGCCTGGAAGCGCTGAAGAAAGAATTAGAGGCCATTACCAATGATCTATATCAGATAAAGATGCATGAGCAGGAAATAAGTTTTAAATACTCCAGCCTGAAGGATAAGATCATGCAGGCTTACCGCGTAGACCTGGAAGCAATAACCGATGCCCTAGAGCCGGGGGATGCCAATACGCTGGAGGAAGAAACCCTTAAATTAAGAGAGAAGTTGGATTCTTATGGCAATGTTAATCTAGTGGCCATAGATGAATATGACGAACTGAAAAAACGTTATGATTTCTTAAGCCATCAGCAGGCTGACCTCCTGAGCGCCAAAGAATCTTTGCAGGAGGCGATCTCCAAGATCAATAAGACCACCAAACAGATGTTTTTGGAGACCTTCGAAAAGATCTGCGAGGAGTTCAAGAATTATTTCAGGCTTTTGTTTAACGGCGGAGATGCTAAGCTTTTTCTATTGGATGAGCAGGATCCGCTGGAGTCAGGTATCGAGATCATCGCCCGGCCCCCGGGGAAGAAATTGCAGAATGTGCTTTTGCTTTCCGGTGGTGAAAAATCAATGACCGCGGTGGCGCTGCTCTTTGCCATCTTCAAGGTAAAGCCGGTATCGTTCTGTATCCTGGATGAGGTAGATGCCGCGCTCGATGAAGCAAACGTGGACAGGTTCGGCAGGATGCTGCATGAATTCACCAAGACTTCCCAATTTATCCTGATCACTCACAATAAGAAGACTATTGCCAATGCCAACATCATGTACGGCATTACCATGGAGAAGTCCGGCATCTCCAAGATCGTCTCCGTAAAATTCAGCCATACCCAAAATAAAACCCCCGAACCTCAAAAAGAGGTGGGGGAACCAGTCTAGGCCTTACCCGAATTTAATAACAGATTATATTTTTGCCTTTGTGTTTTGCTTCGTAAAGCAGTTTATCGGAATAATCGATCAGGCTGGAGGCGGTTGTCCCGTCTTCAGGATATGCGGATATACCGATACTTACGGTGAGCCGTTTATTGGGCAGGATCTCTTCGTGGGGGAAGGGCTGCCTTTCGATAATTTCCCTTAATTTTTCTCCGATAGCGAACGCTTCTTTTTTAGTCGTTTGGGACATGATGATCGCAAATTCTTCCCCGCCATAGCGGCAGACATAATCCATATTCCGCGAGTAACCTTTGATGGTCCTGGCCAGTTCTTTAAGGATCTTATCTCCCAGCTGATGGCCCAGGGTATCATTATAAATTTTAAAATCATCTATATCGATCATCATAACACTTAAGGCGGTATTATCCGTCTTGGCTTTTTCTAGTTCCGTATGCAAGCGGGATTGAAAGTACCCGTGGTTCCATAGGCCGGTAAGAGAATCGGTGCGGCTCATTACCAGTGTTTGTTCGTAAAGCATGGAATTTTCTATGGCCAGGCCCGCCTGGTTGGCCAACATGATCAGCATGCGCATATCGTCTTTGGTGATCGGTTTCTTGGTAAAGGCGTTGTCCGCCAGGATCACTCCGATTACCTTGTCTTTTGCCTGCATGGGCACGACCGCCATTTCTTCGATGTGGAATATTTTAAGCAAAGGGTCGTTGGTATAGTTACCGATGGTCTGCGGGCTAAGATGTATGGGCATTCCGTCCAAGACGCTCATTGCCAGGATGCTATTCGTTTTATCGTTTAAAGGAACGCGGATATCGTTTACCAGGTCATTGAATTGGGAATCTATGTCTTTGTTCATTAGTTTATAGGCGTTGATCAGGTCTTCCAGGTCCATCTTCTGGTGGTCTATTTGTGCCCAGATGCTGTTCGCTTCTTCCCCGGTATGCGGGCCGATACCGATGCGGCCTTCGATCACCGATTCTTTTTCATTGACCAAAAAAAGCATCGCTCGGTTAAACCCCAGGCCGACATGCGCAGTAACGCCAGTAAGGATGATATAGAGAATCTCATCCAGCTTTAGAGTCGTACGCATAGCATTGGAGATCTCATAAAGCACGGTGAGTTCAGCGCTTACTCGGTTAAGTTTTTCCTTTAATTGCGTCAGTTCATTCATAATCCAAGAAAGATACCACATTTTCGTCCAAATGTCAATATACGCTATGCCTTTAGTGGCGCCTGTCTAGCATTTTTACGCAGGGGGCGGGGCCTGTCTTAGGCTGTTTCTCGCGGCCGCGTGTCCCGACCCGGCGTGTCGGGACACGCTCGGCTGCTCGGCCTCGCTCCCCCGCCTTCGGCGGGGACCGTGCCCGCTCGGCCTGCGCTACGCCGCTCGAAATCAGCCCAAGCCACCCCCCCTGACCCATAAATAGCGGGTGGATGCTGATCCGTAAAATCCCGTAGATATTGTAGTAACGGGTGGCTCTGATCCAGGGTTCCCGACCACGCGCAGCCCCGACGTTACGTCGGGGCGAGCATGGGCGGGATGGATCAGAGACAGGACCCGTTGCTGCAATGACAATATGCGGCTTGGATCAGCAGACGGGAGCCGCGTAAAAAAATACTTGACAAGATATTTGCTTTTTGTTAACATTAGCACTCGCTCATTTAGAGTGCTAAGTGAGGACATAAGTTATGGAGCCCAATATGAATAGACATATGAGCAACATAACTTATAAGTTCGCAGACGCATTAATAGCTATGAAAAACGGGCTATGACTTACGTTGTTGTTTCGCAGCTTCCGTAAGTCATCTGCTCATTTAAGGAGGTGTAGCAGATGAACATCCAACCATTGGGTGATCGAGTAGTGATCAAGGCCCTAGAGGCAGAAGACAAAACAAAAGGCGGGATCATCCTGCCGGATACGGCCAAAGAAAAGCCGCAAGAGGGTAAAGTAGTTGCCGTAGGCAAAGGTAAAATTACGGATAAAGGCATACAGCCCTTGGAAGTTAAGGTCGGCGATAAAGTCCTTTACGCAAAATATTCCGGTACTGAAATTACTACTAAAGAAGGCGATGAACTTTTGATCGTCAGAGAAGAAGATATTTTAGCGATAATTAAATAATAAGAGGAGGTTGTAAGAATGGCAAAACAATTAGCATTTAATGAAGAAGCGCGCAGGTACATCTTAAAAGGTGTGGAGCAGTTAGCGCGGGCAGTGAAGGTTACATTGGGCCCTAAGGGCCGCAATGTAGTCATAGATAAGAAATTCGGTTCACCTACGATTACCAAAGACGGTGTTACCGTAGCCAAGGAAATTGACTTAGAGGATCCTTATGAAAATATGGGTGCTCAGATGGTTAAGGAAGTGGCTGAGAAGACTTCTGATAATGCCGGCGATGGCACGACTACCGCTACAGTCTTGGCCGAGGCAATTTATCGCGAAGGGTTAAAAAATGTTACCGCTGGTTCTAATCCCATGTCTTTAAAGCGTGGTATTGAAAAAACGGTAGAGAAGGTGGTAGAGGAATTGAAGAAGATATCCACGCCTATTAAAGATAAGAAAGAAGTTGCTCAGGTTGCTTCTATTGCCGCTAATTGCGATGTTACCATCGGTGAATTGATCGCTGAGGCAATGGATAAAGTGGGAAAAGACGGCGTAATCACGGTTGAAGAATCAAAAACCACTGCTACTGCCTTAGAAGTAGTGGAAGGCATGCAATTCGATCAGGGTTATCTTTCTCCGTATTTTGTCACGGATACCGAAAAAATGGAATGCATTTTGGACGATCCTTACATTCTGATCTATGAAAAGAAAATTGCTTCAATAAAGGATCTCCTACCTTTATTAGAGAAGATCGCCCGGACCGGCAAGCCGCTTATGATCCTTGCGGAAGAGGTTGAAGGCGAGGCATTGGCTACGTTGGTAGTGAATAAGATCCGCGGAACACTTACCTGTGCGGCAGTAAAAGCACCCGGTTATGGTGATAGGCGTAAGGCCATGCTTGAAGATATTGCAGTACTTACCAATGGCAAGGCCATTACCGAGGATTTAGGTATAAAGTTAGAGAATATTGACCTGGAAGATCTCGGCCAGGCAAAAAGGGTCAAGATCGATAAAGAGAATACGACTATAGTAGAAGGAAAAGGGAAATCTGCTGCGATCAGCGCAAGGATCAACCAGATCAAAAAGCAGATCGAAGGCACTGATTCTGACTATGACAAAGAAAAACTTCAGGAGAGGTTGGCTAAATTATCCGGCGGTGTGGCCGTAATCAACGTGGGTGCTGCTACAGAAACCGAAATGAAGGAAAAGAAAGCCCGCGTGGAAGATGCTTTGCATGCTACCCGCGCTGCGGTAGAAGAGGGTATTATCCCCGGCGGTGGAGTAGGTTTATTGCGCTGCATACCGGCCCTGGAGAAGTTTAAGCTCGAAGGCGACGAACAAATAGGTGTGAGTATCGTGAAGCGTACTCTGGAAGAGCCGATCAGGCAACTCTCAGAAAACGCCGGCCATGAAGGCTCAGTCGTGGTACAAAGAGTAAAGTCTGAAAAGATGAATGTAGGTTACGATGTGAATCTGGATAGGTTTGTGGATATGGTGGATGCGGGTATAATCGATCCGACCAAAGTTACGCGCACAGCCTTACAGAATGCAGCGAGTATTGCGGCTTTACTTCTTACCACTGAGGCATTGATCACCGAGAAACCCGAACCGGAAAAGGCAGCTATGCCGCCGATGCCACCGGGTGGAATGGGTGGAGGAATGTATTAAATGAGGGCACAACTTAGTGAGCGTAAGCGAAACTAAGTTGTTAGCCCGAATTTACCCCTGACATTGCGAATGCAATGTCAGGGGTAAAATATTTATTCAAGGGCGGAGTTTCTAACTCCGCCCTTTTTGTTTATCCCCGCGCCAATCATTAAAAAAATAGATTGACAAATGGCGTCGGATAGGGTAAAATCTTCACAACTTAGCTCCAGATTTGGGCTTATCTTACGCAAGTCCTTGATTTAAAATAACTTACATACTAAAAAGGAGTTTTTCGACATGGCTGAATGGATAGGTATAGGTAAACGTGCCAGACGCTGTTATGGTTTTGATGAAATTGCCTTGGTTCCGGGCAGGATAACTATTAATCCCAATGAAGTAAATACCAGTTTTGAAATTGACGGTAAGAAATTCAGGGTCCCGATCATTGCTGCGGCCATGGATGGCGTAGTGGATGTGCGTTTTGCCGTGGAGATGTCAAAATTAGGCGGCGTGGCAGTATTAAATTTAGACGGCGTTCAGACACGTTATAAAAATCCCGATGAAGTGTTGGAAAAAATAGCCCATGCCAGCCCTCAGGAAGCAACCGGCCTGGTACAATCCATCTATCTTGAACCGATCAAGGAAAAATTAGTTGCCGAGCGCGTGGGGGAAATCAAAAAGAAAAAAGGCCATGCCGTAGTGAGCTGTATACCGCAGAATGCGGAGAGGTTCCACAAGCTCGCCCAGGAAGCAGGCGCGGATATATTTATAGTCCAATCTACGGTGACCACGGCTAAGCATGTTTCCAAGGCATACAAGGCGTTGGACCTTTACAAATTTTGCCAATCATCGAAAATACCGGTGATCCTCGGTAATTGCGTTACTTACGATACGACCTTAGAACTTCTGGAAACTGGCGCAGCTGGCTTGCTTATCGGGATAGGGCCGGGTGCCGCCTGTACCACACGCGGCGTATTAGGGATCGGCGTTCCGCAGATCACCGCGACCGTTGATGCGGCCGCAGCCAGAGACTATTATTATAAAAAGACAGGTAAATATATTCCGATGATTACCGACGGTGGTATGCGTAACGGCGGCGATATCTGCAAGGCCTTTGCCGCGGGTGCTGACGCAGTAATGATCGGTTCGGCCTTCGCCCGGGCAAAAGAAGCACCGGGAAGAGGCTACCATTGGGGCATGGCTACTTCGCATGCAAATCTACCCAGGGGTACCAGGATAAAGGTGGGCGTAAGCGGCACCTTGAAAGAGATCCTTTTTGGGCCGGCAAAAGTAGATGACGGTTCACAAAATCTTATGGGCGCATTACAGACATCCATGGGTTCTTTAGGCGCTATCGACATCCGCCGGATGCATGATGTAGAAGTGATCATCGCAGCCTCGATACAGACAGAAGGAAAAATATTCCAGGTAGTCCAGCAGGTAGGAATGGGTAAATAACCTCAAGCGGAGCTAAATATGGCAAAATCTACCAAACGCAAAAAACAAGCCGCAAAAAAATCCGTGAAAAAATCCGTGAAAAAAAAGAAGATAGCAAAGAAAAGAATGCCGAAGAGAAGAACGGTGAAAAGAGTTTCGGCCAAGAGAAGGCCGGCCTTAAGATTCAAGAAAATAAAAGCGGCTTCTAAAGAAAAGAAGCCCATCGGTGCCCGCCAGACGGTCTTTATCCTGGATTTTGGTTCACAATATACCCAGCTGATCACCCGCAGGATCCGCGAAAGCAAAGTTTTTTCCTTGATCGTACCTTATAATATTTCAGCCGAAGAGATCAAGGCCAGAGCCCCTAAAGGGCTGATACTTTCCGGAGGGCCGGCTTCTATCTACGACAAAAAGAGTCCTCAGCCGGACAAGAACATATTTAAGTTAGGCATACCTATATTAGGTATTTGTTACGGCATGCAGGTTATCGCGCAAAATTTGGGCGGAAAGGTCAAGCAGACCAAAGGCCGCGAATACGGTAAGACAGAGTTGTTTATTGACGATAACCGCGATCTGTTCAGCGAGCTGCCCGGTAATATCACCTGTTGGATGAGCCACGGAGATTACCTGACTAAAGTCCCACCCGGGTTTACCGTTAGCGCTCATACTTTGAATTCACCCATTGCGGCCATATCGAACCGCAGCAAAAAAATATACGGGGTGCAATTCCATCCCGAGGTAGTGCATACCAGCCGCGGCAACCAGATCCTTTCTAACTTCCTTTTCAAGATCTGCGGTTGTTCTCCCCGCTGGACCATGCAGACATTTATCCGCGACACGGTAGAAAATATCAGAAAGACAGTAGGCAATAGATCGGTTGTGCTGGGTTTAAGCGGAGGGATTGATTCTTCGGTAGCCGCACTCCTCGTGCATAAGGCGATAGGCAAGAATTTAAGGTGTATCTTTGTGAATAACGGGCTGTTGCGTAAAGATGAGCCCGACCAGGTAAAAAAAGTTTTCAGGAACTATTTCCATCTGAACCTGGATTTTGTAGAAGCAGAAAAGCGTTTCCTCGCCCGTTTAAAAGACGTGACCGACCCGGAACAAAAACGCAAGATCATCGGAGATGAATTTATCAAGGTATTCGAAGAAGAAGCGGAAAAGGTAAGGAACGTGGACTTTCTGGCGCAAGGCACGCTTTA
>JAQUNK010000006.1 GCA_028717645.1 Candidatus Omnitrophota bacterium | reverse complement strand
GGAAACATTCAATAATACTTTCGGCGATAGAAGAAATTAACCGCTAATTGCACGCCTCTTTAGGCATAATCACTTTAATCTTTTACCGGACTTGGCTTATCTTAAAAAAAAGAAAGGGGACAAAATGGCAAGACCAAAGGTTAATCCGGATGAGAAACTTGAAAAACCTATACCAGTTAAATTTTCACCTTTTGACAAAATGAGGCTTAAGAATGCAGCAAAGAAAGAAAGAATGCCGGTATCTATGTTTATCAGGAAGCTCGTATTAGACGGGCTTAATCATAAAAAATAAAGCGGGGAAAAGGAGGGATATAAAAGCAAAAGGCTATATAAGACGTTAATAAAATGGCTATTTTAACCAACAAACCAGGGGGAGAAGGAGCAGTGATGTTAAGGTTATTTTTCTTTAGGCGCATTAAAAAAAGCAAATCAGGGTTGCCTAACCCTAACTTTGAGTACCGTCTTGTCTTTAAAAAAGGTGCAATCGAAACCATCAAAATAACTAAAGGTTGGAAAACGGACGCCGATATGGCCCGTGCTCTGGGTCTTACTAGGCAGTATGTTTCTATGCTCCACCGCACAAGGACAACCGTTACTTCTACTGTAATTACCCGCCTTGCCGCGCAATTAGGTAATACGGAAAGCAATTGGTGGATCTATTTCGAGATAGTTGCCTGGGGAATCAAGGATACGAACCATCCGAACTGGAACCAGGAAAAGTATATGGGCAGAATGCCTTATAGCCGATATTCTTCTTCGGCTGAATTACGCCAAAGAGACTATGCTACGGAGAGCCTAAATGAGCGCTAAAAGTGGTTTATTAAGAAAATACTTGACAAAAAGGGCTTTATTCCCTATAATTCCTATTATGGCAAGTTTACATAAGATATATTATAGGAAGTTGTATATGCAGCTTAGGTGGTAAATTTGAAGGTATTTAAGGGTTATTTATTCAGCTTCAGGACGGCCTTCTTCTCGAATTTTGGGAGAACTTTTTTGGGCTGGGGATTGAATTTTCGTATTTTTATCTGCTATTCTAATTATTTTTCCATTAACCAATGCGTCAGCCAAAGATCTTCTGGCCCTGCTCAATATACGGCTAAAAGTCTGTTGGGATATTCCCATATGCTTAGCCGCATAATTTTGAGCAATTTTCATAAAATCGTTTAATCTTATCGCTTCAAACTCATCCGGGCCAATACTAATATAATCCGGCCTACCGCGCCGGCCACGGGGCGAAAATTGCAGGATTAACGGCTTTGCAGAGATAATTCTCTCTTTTTTGGGGCGTCCCTTAAACATAAAATACCTATTTTAGGGCTTTATTAATTTGGGTTATCCACAGGTTCTAATTATGAGTAGATACTCAGAATTAATTAACAAGCTTCTTTTTCTGTACGTTTTCGGCAACTTCTACCTTTAGGATCTGCTGTGGCGGGAAATATACCTGCGGTTCTACGTCATTGTCCCAGACGCCTTCAATCAAAATTCTCTTGGCTATCTCTACTGCTTTTGCTTCAGGCCTGGGAGAAAAAGTAACAGTCTTATTATTCGCCAAATAAACAGTGATGATCTTGCTCATTGTGCCTCCAGAAGAGCTATCAATAAGCAAACTCTTGCTTGATTTCTAAACCTTATTTTTTGGGCATAGGCATCTGCTGCCTGCCGCAAGGAGCTACAAAAGCGCCTTTTTTTGACATCATGCCATGGCATTTATAGGATGAAATGATCATCTTTGTAACTAATAACTGCTTGAGCCCCAATAATAACATAGAGCCCATGATTAAGGTGGCGATACCGATACCTACCATCCTTAAAATTCCCTGTTCCTTAACAGCCTTTACGCCTACTAAAAAACCCATACCTAAAGCAATAAATAACAAAGCCCAACTCATAACCGATAAATATATCCAATCCATCATTATAGCCTCCCTTATTTGCCTTGCATGGCTTGTATTACCGCGTCACTTACCCCTTGCTGTTTCAAATTGGCAATATCTTGCTCTGTTAGTACGAATTTGGAGCCGCTCATACGGATACGGTCAATAATCACCGCGTCGTTCACGTTTTGCTTATGCATATCAATTATATTCTGAATAGTCAATTGGTTGACCGGGCTACTGGTGCTACTTACCGCACCTTCCGAAGCGCTACCCTGGCCTTGTTTCGGCATTTGGCTACCAACAATCGCTCCGGTAAGTACTCCGGCTGCAGCACCTATACCTGCGCCTTCCAAACCATGGCCACTCTGATGTCCAATGATCCCGCCTGCTGTGGCACCCAATAAACCTCCGATCGCAGCACCTTCCCCAACATTGGTCTTATTGGAAGCACATCCGACCAAAGATAACATAATGACAAACGGCAGAACAAAGATGCTTATTCTTTTCATATACAACTCCTTTTCACCTTAAACGCGCAGAAATCATATCCAATACATCTCTTGCTTTTTGCGGGCGCGGCGTAGCATACTTCCGCGCAGAAACAGTAACCTGTACGGAATTAGCGGTTTTCTGCTCTATATGCACCGCGACATTATAATTGTCAAAATCAGCTTTTACCCAGCCGCCTTTTTCATCTTCCATGGTAGTTTTACCAAGCTTACGCATCACTACCAGGCTCTGATGATAGGCATGGGAAGCACTCGTATCAAAACTTGCCTGTACGCTATCCGGGCTCACGCCATAACCTGCGGCGCCGCCTGCTAGAAGCCAAAAACATCCTGAATTGACCATGGGTAAACCCAGCATTAACAACAATATTGCCAAAGGCCAGATCGCTTTTCTCATATGGTCGTCTCCTGCGAATTTATTTTTTAATGCGCTATTTAGCCGGCACCTGGTTATGCTGACCAGCTGGTGGTGCATACGGCTGCATCATCTTTTGCTGTGGCATATTTCCCATCATGCCCATTCCACCAAGGCGTTTGCCTAAATTGACACCCGTAAACAGCGAATTGATCAAAATAACTGTGCCTAAAATAATGATTACCGCACCAATAACAAAACCTACGGATTTTAATGTCTCTTTTTGCCTATCGGCAATATCGCAAACAATATACCCGAGACCTAAAGCTATTAAAGCCATGGTTATACCCTGCCCGAATAATGCCAAACCCATCATCTTAACTACCTCCTTTTCAAACTATTAATTAAGCCTTGAAGGCTTTATCTTTTCTACGTACGCGCGAATCTACCTTAACCCCTATTTCATCGCCCTTCTTGGCACTGGTTATGGGAACACGGTCGATCTGCATAGAAGTAATCTGCTGCTTAAAATCAGTAGTATGGCCTTTTATCTTGATCACATCACCCAAAGAAAGAGGCATTTTTAATTTTAATACCGCAGCTTTTACGTGAGGAAAATAGTGCGTGACTACGCCTACTAATTCTTCTTTTTTCCCGCCACGCTTTGTTGGCTTTGCCTTTTTTATTACCCGCTTTGGACGAACAGCCTTGCCCGCCTTCTTTTTCGGCTTTGCCTTACTCCTCCTGATCACCTTTCTTGCTTTCTTCTTTTTTAGAACCGCCTTCTTCTTTTTTGCCGGCATCTTCCCTCCCCTCGCCTCCCTTCTATTATATAGGAGGCTAAAATTTATCCCAATGCACTAGTTCTGCCAACACGCGCTTAGGAACAATATTCTCTTCTTTTGATTTCGCCTTACCTAAAGCGATAAGGCTAATCAGCTTTAATTCTAGGGGCACACCCAGCAGTTCCTTTATTGCCTGAGCATAAGGCTTTTTGTCTCCGGCTACCCAACAACTGGCCAACCCCATATCTGTCGCCGCAAGCAATAAATTTTCTGTAGCGGCACTGCCGTCTTCTAAATAATATTTGGTATCTTTACAAAAAACAGCCACACAGGCTGCGGCATCCACGATAAATTTTCCGTTATCCGCGATATCAGCTATCTTCCGTAATTTATCCTTATCCGTAATGACCACAAACTCCCAGGGCTGGACGTTCCTGGCCGTAGGGGCAAGGCGCGCCGCATCAATGACAGATTCCAGGGCGCCTTTAGGGATCGAACTACCCGGAATAAATTCACGCACGCTTCTACGCGCCTTTATGGCAACTAGCGTCTGCATAAATAATTACAGATGGATCTGCCCTGCAATATCGGATAAAAGGATAATACGGCTATACTGGTTCTTGACAGCGCCTAAAATTCCCCAGACCGAAAAAAACAGGCATAGGCTTAAGATAACAGGAGAAACAAACATGCCAAAAAAAGGTATGATGCTTAAAAGGACCGTTGCCACCTCAATACTAAAAAGGGTAAGGCCCTGCTTGGCATGATGGATAATAAAGCTATTCTTTTTATTCAAAAAAATAGGCAATATGCACAGGAAGGATAAATATGCTGCTATGGCTAGCAACAATATCTGGGTCTGGCTAAGTTGTGGTTGTGCCTGGGAAACTTCTTCGCTCATCTTATACTTCTAATAACGAATCCATGCCGCCAAAAGGATTTTCTGCCTTTTGGACATTTTGAGGATCTTCCAGCCAGTTTTCGTCAACTACAAAGCGGTAGCGGTATTTACCCGGGGCCAAAGATACCTTCTTTACCCAAGTACCGTTATCCGCTTGCATGCGCGCTGCTTCGTCTTGTTTCCAGTTATTAAATTCGCCTACAAGATATACGTTCTTTGCCTGGGGAGCGGATAAAGAAAATACCGTTTCATTCAAACGCTCAATTTCATTCTTAACCAACTGCTTGATCTCTTCTTTGGCCTTATTTTCCTTAAGATCTAATTTTTTGATCTGGACCATTTCATCCTGCGGAGACTGGAATTGCGTGATTAGTTGCCGGGCAAGGCTGTAATAATCCTTAGCGCCTCTTGAGTATTTATCATAATTAAATATGTGTGTTCCCGCGTTCTGCGCTTCCTTTAGCTTGACGTTAACATGGATGATATTGTCGATCACCTTTTCGCCGAAATTCTTATTTATCCTGTCCAACATCTTGAATGAATGCTTCAGGCGCGAATCAAACATAGTGGTAAGTATTTGGTATTCTACTTTATGGTTCAGCCTGTCTTTGATGAGATCCGCGATTTCTATAAAGCGGCCTATACCGTCTATGGAAAAACGGCTGGCCTCAACCGGGATAATTATATGGCTGGAAGCGCGGATGGCATTTATAGTCAAGAGCCCTAAATTAGGCGGGCAATCTATGATCGCGTAATCGTAAAAATTGCGGTTAACGAAATTTGCGAGTATCTCCGAAAGGCGCGATTCCCTGCTTATTTCATCGGATAATTCCTGTTCCAGGGTGCTTAAAATAATACCGGAGGGCGCAACATCAAAGTTATAACCTATCCTCTTGACGATATTCTCCAGCCTTACCTTCTTTTGGGTAATCGGGGAAAGTACGTTATAGATATTCAGTTCGGCGTCAATCGCCAGGCCCATCGTGGCATGCGCCTGCGGGTCCAGGTCTATGAGTAACACCTTTTTGCCGTTTAATGCCAAAGCCGCGGCGAGATTTATGGCAGTAGTAGTTTTACCGCAACCACCTTTTTGATTGGCAACCGCAATAACGCGCATCGTTCTCCTCCCCCTTTACTTTAAAAAACGGACGTTATCGATATAGATCACATCATTCTTATCTTTTGTGTTCCACTCTTCAGCGATAAAAAGCAATTCCTTGGTCCCTGACCAATCCGTAATTTTCTTAAGAGAAGATAACTCTATTTTGTATTCTTTCCAGGTAAAAGGAATATCTTTGATATAGGTTTCAGACTTTTCATTCAGGGAATTTACTATTTCGATCCTTAACGAACCATTGCTGTTATTTTTGACCCTTCTTACGGCAAAAACCAGGGCCTTGTAAGTAGTCAAGTCCAAACCTTTTAAGGGCAGGTTATAGATCTCTTTTTTAGCCGCGTCAAAATTATAATTTATTTTGATGGCATCCGGCTGGATGACGAGTGCAGTGCGATAACCGGATAAAGCCATTTTCTTATGGAAGGGGTCCGCCTTTAACAAAAGGAGTGCGGCACCTAGTAAAATAAAGACGGCAATACCTATATAAAGATGCCTTGATTCGATGAGATAATCGTGCTTCTTCTTTTTTCTTTGGTGCTTTTTGGAACTATCGAGATAGATCCTCGCTAGATGCTCGTATAATTCTTTCTTATCCATTGGGTGAATTTTAACACAAAACCCATTTGTTGTCAACGAGTTTAGTGATTTACACTGGTTCCAGCGGTGCGTTCAAATAGGCGGGTATTTCCTCGCCAATAATGCGATAAAAGTTGCTCAAGTGCATGCGAAAAAGCATGTCGAATTCAGGCATTTTATCGCCATACCACCAAAACCAATCTGAGCCCTCTAAAATATACATCTGCTTCCAGGCCAAGTCATGCTTTTTAGGATCTTTCAATTTCTCCAGTGCCTTACGCGCCTGGGCAAGACATTCCCAGGCCTTATTCTTATATTGGTTGCCGATCCACTTCTGAAAATCCCCATTTATCCAAGAGCCTGCCTTTAGCTTGCTGATATTTTGTTTCGGCGGATGTGATTTCAGGTACTCCCCCACGCAAACCGTTTTGACAAACTCCGCGTCAGAGATCCTCTGATAAAGCAAATTCAGGAAATCATGTCCGTCATTCGGGTAATATTCCCAGGCGTTCTCTCCATCAAGCGCAATGGTCAAGAGGCAATCTTCATTCTTTAAGGCCTTGGCGATATTTTCCAGATGCATCATAAAATTATTTACCGCGTCTTCCGTCTTCCAGCGGTGATAGATAAAACCAATCAAATCGGAAAGGTTCCGGTCGCGGAATACTATGTTTAACTCGCCATCCTTACGCTTAAGCCGATACGGCTGGTAGAGGACCTTCCCGCTTCTTTTTTTAGTTATAGACTTAAACAGTACTGCCTCGTCCGTAACGATCCATTTGATACCCGATTGGATAATAAAAGGAAGTATGTGTTCGCTCACTGATTCTTCGGACGGCCACATCCCCTGCGGTTGTCTGCCTAAACGCTGCTTCATAAAATCCACGGCGTTAAAAATTTGCGCCTTGGCATCAGCAGGATAATCAAAAACCAGGCCTTTAGGCAAAGGCGTATTGGGGTTCGCCTCTATGGCAATCTTGGTATTGTAAAGCAGTGGTAATATCGGATGATAATACGGCGTAATGCTTACTTCGATCTGGCCTTTTTCACTAAACCTTTTATATATAGGAATAGTATCCTTGATGATCTCTTTTTGCTTAGCCAGGACAACCTCTTTGTCCTCTTCGCTAAAGAACCTGTCCTTTTCCATCACCGCCTTTAATTCCGGGATGTTCTGGCGAAAATACGGGTCGATCCAGGCCAGGTTAAAGCAGACCACCAGGTCCAGGTAGTCCTGATCGGTAAAATCAGCACTGCCATTTTCCTGGTTCTGCATATATAACTGGTAATAACGCGGCATATGCGCGATCACCCGGTAAGGGTCGATCTTAAAGAAATTGGCCCTTAGGAATTCCTTATCTTCGCCTGTCAGCTCCCCTGTCTTTTTACGTGATACGATCTCAAAGGCGTCTTTTACATTGCCAGAGATATAATCCTCTACCTGCTCCACTAAAGAAGGAACGAGATTAAAGGTCTGGTGGATCTTGGGGAATTTTTCCAGGATCAGGACCATATCCGAATAATCCTTTGTAGCATGCAGGCGCACCCAGGGCGAAGGCGATTCCTTCGTCAGAAGGTTGGTGTAATAAGGCTGGTGCATATGATAAATGAAAGCCAGATATAACATTTGGGTCCTTAAAAGTTTACGCAACAAAAAACCCCCGAAGGATCACTCCTTCGAGGGTTTTTTGCGTCACAATTTCAGTATTAGAAAGTCACCTTCATCGAACCGATGACTTCAGCTGCTGCGTCATTGTTAGAAGCACCAAAAGAAGCACCTGGGAAGAACAGGTCTGACATTAACTTGAACTGCACGTCTTCAGTATAATCATAAGTTAAGGTCATATCTATTTCTTGTCCAAGGCTTGCAGCATGCTTCATAACATTTGATCCACCGAATGGAGAAGCAAGCGGATTGTCATAATATCCAAGAGTAGTAGCTCCATCCTGGTACTTTTTGTCCCAGAGATAATAATAATACTGGGCCATCAAGGTCATATCTTCGCGAGGCTTCATTGAACCAGCCAAGCCGATGATATGCATATTGGTCTGAGGTAAAATGGCATTTACGATACGGCCATATGTTTGGTTCTCAAACATTGGATCCCAACCACGATAATGGCTAATCACAGCCGCGCCAGTAGTGAGGTCATAAACATCCTGCCTATCGCCCCTAAAATAAGCATAGCTGAAATTCGCTGAAGGGGTGTACTTTACCTTTTTCCAATCATAGTTCAATGATGTTTCGATTGCCCAAGCCTTGCGATGTATAGTCTCAGTACCATCATAAACCAATGAGTAATTGCCTGGGTTCAAAGTACCGAACTGATACGCACCTTCTACCTGATAGGTTAAGTTCTCTATCGGCTCAGTAGAAACGCGGGCACCTAAGACATTCACTACATCTGCTTTGTTCGTAGTGAAGTTCTTTTGTCCGATCTTTTTATTCCAAAGATAGACCTCACCTATGGTGTTCATTTTGCCAAAATCATATTTGGCATTGATACCTCTTAAGATGACGTCATCATCGGAACGTAGGGTATTGACGTTATCTGTAGTACCACCAGCGCCAGTACCGCCACCAGTAATAGTATTTCCACCTTCTCTAACCTGAGCATAGACTGCATCGATTACCAAAGGATTGTAATCTAAGGTAAAGCGAATAGCGTCAAATGCCTTTTTCTTGGTCAGATCAGCAGGAATCCTGCTTTCATGGCTGAAATGCGCCAATCTGTTCGTATCAGGATCGCCAATAATCATATCATTGCCGAAATGCAATTCCTGACGACCAACGGTTAAGGTTAAAGGTGAATAAAGGAATTCTTTCAAAGTAACATAAGCAAGATCAATTTCCGCATACATGCTGTTATCGCCGTAATCTACGAAACCGCCATTATAGCCGTTTTCGCCTTGTCTGCCCCAAACCCATTCTGAGAGCAGTCTTACGGTTGCGGAAACATTGTCTGTGAGATCTGCATCCACGCGGACACGTGCCTGGCCCAGGAAGAACTTCTCTGAGTTCTTATCTACGGCTGGGTTATATGTGGCAGCGGCAACGTCCGGAAGATTGTGTAATCCGAAGTGGCTGCGTAAAATCGCGGAAAATTCCAAATCACCGCTTACTTTGATGTTCTGAGTTTCGGCGTATGCTAAGAAAGCCGTTCCCAGAAGCATTGCTAACGCTAATATAATTATGCGTTTGCCCATTTACACCTCCTTAGTGTTTTCTTTAAAATTGTTTCCCCCATCTATCTCTAACCTTATGGTCATTATTTTTACCATAAGCGGAACTTAAGATTTAAATTTGCGCTTAAGGCGCAATTCATCGTAAGTTAAACATTCTTATAGCATAAGAGAAATTGCTTGTCAAGCATTTTTTTAAAATTTTAGACAAAACATTATGAAATATGCCTATAAATCAGGGATAATCCCTTCAGGGTGAGATCCTTATCCTGGATACTTATCCGACGAGAAAAGCGCTTTATTAAAGCTATATCTCCGCCTGTACCAACCACTTTTAGAGATGGCCCCAGCCTGGACCTTAATCTTAAGAGCAGGCCGTCGGCCAAGCAACCCATTCCATAAACTGCGCCGCTAAGCATACTCTGCCTGGTGTCCCGTCCGATGAGTTCCCCGGGCCGGGCTAATTTTATTTTAGGCAACAATGCAGTACGCTCAGCGAGAGCATTCAGCGAAGTCATCAAGCCGGGTGCGATCATACCGCCGAGGTATTCCTTTTTTTTAGAAATCGCGTCAAAGGTCACGGCTGTGCCAAAATCTACGACCACCAGCGGCGTACCATAAAGTTTGGATCCAGCATAAGCATTTACCAGCCTATCCTGGCCCACCTGTTTGGGATCGCGGTAAAGATTTTTTATCGGCACAAACACATCCCTACCTATTATTATAGGCCTTCTGTTAAAGGCCTTTTTTATCGCCCTGGCCAAAATTGCGGTCATCTGCGGCACGACGCTACAAATTATAGTATCTTCGATGCGCCTAAATTTGGCTTTGAAATAATGGTGGTAATGATCCACGGACTTAGCAGTATCCGTAGGCAGGGAAACCCGCTTTAAGAGGCGGCCCTTTAAAAACACACCGCAGGCAATAGTAGTATTGCCGATATCAATGGCCAGGAGCATATTTATCCTTTATCGCCTTTATTTCGTCGCGCAGTTTCGCCGCCTTCTCGAATTCCAGGTTACGCGCGGCTAATTCCATCTCATATTCTAACCCGGATATATAGGAATGCAACTGAAAATCCTCTTCGGTTTCACCGGTGAGCGCTACGACCACGCCTTCGGCCTCTTCCATATCCTCTATCCCCTGCCTTATCGCCTTAACGATAGAACGCGGGGTGATCTTCATCTTCTGGTTAAAATCCAGCTGTAACTTACGGCGGCGGCGGCTCTCGCTGATCGCCTTCTTCATCGAACCGGTCATCGTATCGGCATACATAATTACCGTGCCGTTGATATTGCGCGCGGCGCGGCCAGCTACCTGGATAAGCGAGGTGGCCGAACGTAAAAACCCTTCTTTATCAGCGTCGAGGATCGCCACCAGAGAAACCTCCGGCAGGTCCAATCCCTCCCTTAAAAGGTTTATCCCTACCAAGCAGTCAAAATCTTCTTTGCGTAGTTCCCGCAGGATCTTCGCCCGCTCAATGGTCTCTATTTCTGAATGCAGGTATTTCACCCGCACCCCCTTTTCTTTTAAATACGCGGTCAGGTCCTCACTCATGCGTTTGGTCAAAGTTGTGACCAGAACCCGCTCGTGCCGCTTGGCGCGAAGATTTATTTCCTTGATCAGGTCCTCAAGCTGGCCCAGGCTCGGCCGGACAATGATCTCCGGGTCCACCAGGCCCGTGGGCCGAATGATCTGCTCAGCCACAAAACCCTTGCTTAATTTTACCTCATACTCATCAGGTGTGGCGGAAACAAAGACTGCCTGCTTAACCAACCCTAAGAATTCATCGAATTTTAAGGGCCGGTTGTCCAGACAGGAAGGCAGCCGGAAGCCGTATTCCACTAAAATCTTTTTTCTTGCCCGGTCACCTTCGAACATCCCTCCGATCTGCGGCACGGTAACATGCGATTCATCGATCACGGTCAGGAAATCTTTGGGAAAATAATCCAGCAAACACCACGGACGCGCGCCTGCCGGCCGGCCGGACAAGTGCCGCGAATAATTCTCGATACCATGGCAATAGCCAATTTCCTTAAGCATCTCCATATCGTATTTAGTGCGTGATTCCAGGCGCTGTGCCTCCAGGAGCTTATTTTTACTTCTTAAGGCCTCCAACTGCTCTTTCAGTTCCTGCTCTATGGTCTTTATGGCAAAGTCTATTTTATCGCCGGAGATCACAAAATGTTTGGCCGGATAGATACCTATTTTGTCCAAATTGTTTATTTCCTCAGCGCTCATTGGCTCGAATTCCTGGATCCGGCTTATTTTATCGCCGTCAAATTCTATACGTATCCCTATTTCCCGATAAGCGGGAAACACCTCAACTACGTCCCCCCTGACCCTGATCTTTCCCCTGGTAAACTCATAATCGTTTCTTTCATATTGTATCTCTATTAATTTCAATAAAAGGTCATCCCGGCTTAAGGCCTGGCCCTTTTCCAGGAAAACCATCAGGCCCTGGTAATCCTGGGGCGAACCCAAATTATAAATACAGGACACTGAGGCCACGATAAGAACGTCTCTACGCGACATAAGCGAACTGGTGGCGGAAAGCCGCAAACGGTCCAGGCGGTCGTTGATCGAAGCGTCTTTTTCAATATAAGTGTCTGTAGAAGGAACGTATGCTTCAGGCTGGTAATAATCATAGTAACTCACGAAGTATTCCACGGCATTTTGCGGGAAAAATTCCTTGAACTCTGAATAGAGCTGTGCAGCCAGGGTTTTATTGTGTGAGATGACCAAGGTGGGCTTATTTATCTTTGCAATGGTATTGGCCAGGGTAAAGGTCTTTCCGCTTCCAGTGACGCCCAGGAGGGTCTGGAAACGATTACCCGTAAAGATATGTTCACTCAGCTCTTTTATTGCCTTAGGTTGGTCGCCGCAGGGTTTAAACTTGGAAACAAGTTTAAATTTGTCCATTTTATGTATTTACAGAATTTCTAAACTGATATCTACTGAATCTATGGAGTGGGTGAGGTTGCCTATAGAAATAAGATCAACGCCTGTGGAAGCAATGTTTCTGATATTCTTCAGGCTCACGCCTCCGGATGCTTCCAGACGCGGCAAAGAAAGGAATTGCGAAGATTGGACATTTCTTAAGCGGACTGCCTTACGCATATCTTCGATCTTCATATTGTCCAACATGATCATATCCGGTTTATAGCGCAGGGCCTGTTTGAATTCTTTTAAGTTTTTTACTTCTATTTCTATAACATAACGCCGGTTGGCCTTATGTAGCCTAGTTACGCCGCCGATCACTTTCAAGTGGTTATCTTTTACCAGGAGCATTTCATCCAGGCTTAAGCGATGATTAAACCCCCCGCCAATGCGCACCGCATACTTTTCCAGAATACGCAGGCCGGGAACGGTCTTACGCGTATCAATGATCTTTGCCTTATATTTTTTCACCGCTTCACTGAACTTCCTTGTCTTCGTAGCCACACCTGAAAGCAGGCTTAAGAAATTCAAGGCAGTGCGTTCTGCGGTCAATATACTGTTTGCCTTTCCGGTAATTATTGCCAAGGCCTTACCTTTTTTTACCAAATCACCTTCTTTGACCAAAGGCCTGAATTTAAGGGCTTTATCCTGGGTCTTAAAGACCAGCTCTGCCACATATAAACCACAGACCACAAAATTTCCCTTCGCGAGTATTTCTGCTTTTGCCTGTTTGTGGACAGGAATAAACGCCTCTGTAGTCAGGTCTTTTTTGCCGATATCTTCAGCCAGAGCAGAACGCACAATATTCTTTAATTCGAATTCATTAACGTAGCTCATCCAACAGTTTCTCCAAACGCTTGATCTTTTCTTCCAATTCCCTGATCTCTCGCTCCGTATTTTCTACGATCGCCGGGTCAGCTTTCTTGACAAATTCAGGATTAGCCATCATCCTCTCCTTTGCTTCCTTCCTCTTTGACTCAGTTGAGATCTCTTGCCTTATTTTACCCTGTTCCTTAGCAATATCAATGAGAGAACCGAAATGTAGAAAGACTTGCGCGAACTTATTTTCTACATCGCTGATCGTTTTTTCCGGCCGCCTGGCAGCCTCCAGCAAATTCAGCCCCTCCAGATTGCTCAATTTTATCACCAGGGCCTGGTTATCTGCGAGCAATTTCTTTATTGCCTTGGTATGCGCATAGACCGAAAGCAGGACCTTTTGTTCAGGCTTGACCTCGATCTCTGCCCTGAGGTTCCTGGCAGAACGAATAACCGAAAAAAGCATATCCGCTTCCTTTTCCGCTTTCTTATCGATCAACTGCTCTTGTAGGTGCGGTAGGGCCTGGTTCATGATCGATTCGCCTTTGTGCGGCAGGTTCTGCCAGATCTCTTCACTGATAAAAGGCATAAAGGGATGGATCAACCTTAAGAACTTCTCCAGGATCTTGTACATCACTACCTGGTTCTCTTTCTCTTTGATCTCTGCTTTTATTGACTCTAAGTACCAATCACAAAATTCATGCCAGAAAAAAGAATAAAGCAGGTTTATCGCCTCATTGAATTTATAACCATCCAGGGCCTTATTCACCTGCTTTAAAGTGCTGTAAAACCTGCTTAAGATCCAGCGGTTGATAATGTCCAAATCTTCGCTTTTAGAGAATTCACAAAGGCAGGTTTTGGTTTGCACAGGGTCCAAATTCATCATAATGAAGCGCGAGGCATTCCAGATCTTATTGGCAAAGTTCCTGCCCTGCTCAAATCTTTCCTTTGCCAGGAATACATCCTGGCCCTGGCTAGTGATAGCAATCAGGCTAAAACGCAGGGCATCTGTGCCGTATTCATTGATGATCTCCAGCGGATCAATGATATTGCCTAAAGATTTGGACATTTTTTTACCTTCAATGTCGCGCACTGTACCATGGATATAAACATCTTTAAAGGGAATGTCGCCCATAAATTCCAGGCCAGCCATAATCATACGCGCTACCCAAAAGAAGATTATTTCAGGTGCAGTAACCAAAGTTGAGGTAGGATAAAAATATTTCAGGTCAGCGCTTTCTTTGGGCCAATAAAAAGTAGCAAATGGCCAAAGCCAGGAAGAAAACCAGGTGTCCAAAACATCTTCGTCTTGATAAATATTAGCTGAGCCGCAAATTGGACATTTATCGGGTTTTGCCCGCGAAACAATTACACTCTCTTCTTTTCCTGCGGACTGACAGTCTTTACAATAATAAACCGGAATGCGGTGACCCCACCAAATCTGGCGTGAAATACACCAATCCTGGATATTCTCCATCCAATTCAGATAAACCTTGGTCCAACGCTTGGGATAGAATTTGATCTTGCCTTTACGCACCACTTCCAGCGCTTCTTTAGCCAAAGGCTTCATCTTCACAAACCACTGCTTGGATAAATACGGTTCAATAATGGTATGGCATCTGTAGCAGTGGCCAGCTGATAAACTATGCGGCTCGATCTTCTTGAGCAGGCCCTTCTCTTTCAGGTCTTCCAGGATAACTTCTCTGGCCTCAAAACGGTCCATATCCTTATAATCGCCGGCAAGGTCATTCATGCGGCCGTCAGGATACATTACATTGACGAATTCAAGGTTGTGCTTCTTGCCAAGCGCATAGTCATTTGGGTCATGCGCAGGGGTAACTTTTACCGCACCCGTGCCAAACTTCATATCTACCATACTATCAGCAATAATCTTTATTTCCCGGTTGACCAAAGGCAGGATCAGTGTCCTGCCAATGTGCTTTTTATAACGCTTATCTTTGGGATTTACTGCTACTGCCGTATCCCCCAGCATGGTTTCCGGACGCGTAGTAGCCACTACCACGAACTCATCCGGATTGTCTTTAAAAGGATATTTTAAATAATAGAGATTTCCTTCCAGGTCGCGGTGCGGAGCTTCTTCATCAGAAAGCGCGGTCTGACAGCGCGGGCACCAGTTGATAATATAACTACCTCTATAGATTAGGCCTTTTTCGTAAAGCCGCACGAATATTTCCAGCACTGCCTTAGAATATTCCTCATCCATAGTAAAGCGCGTGCGCTGCCAATCACAGGAGGCGCCGATCTTTTTCAGCTGCCGGATGATCGTTGAGCCGTATTGTTCTCTCCACTGCCAGACCCGCTCTATGAATTTTTCACGGCCGAGATCCTGGCGCTTCAGGCCTTCTTTGGCAATGGATTTTTCTACTACATTCTGCGTGGCAATGCCGGCATGGTCGGTCCCCGGCATCCAAAGCGCCTCTTCGCCTTTCATGCGATGATAGCGGATAAGGATGTCCTGGATAGTGTTGTTCAGGGCGTGCCCCATGTGTAATATGCCGGTTACGTTAGGCGGAGGGATAACTATAGAGAACGGCTTCTTTGCGGGATCAGCCTTGGCAGAAAATAAATTCTTCTCTTCCCAAAACTTATACCACTTGTCCTCTGTATCTTTGGGGCTATAACGGGAGGGAATCTCATTCATGAATATTATTCGACTTTATCTTTTAATAGTTTGTATTCAACGCTATCTACAAGTGCCTGCCATGATGCCTCGATAATATTTTCCGAAACTCCTACCGTATTCCAGGAGTCTTTTTCATCCTGCGACTGGATAAAGACACGCACCTTAGCCGCAGTACCGACCTTGGCATCCAAAACGCGCACCTTGAAGTCTGACAAATGCATCTTAGCCAGGGCCGGATAGAAACTCTTCAAGGCCTTGCGCAAGGCATTATCCAGGGCATTGACCGGGCCATCACCTTCTGCTGCGGTATGCTCTTTTACACCTTTTACCTTGATCTTGATCACTGCCTCCGAAGTAATGCGGCCGTCAGCGTGTTTTTCGATTACCACCTTAAAACTCTCAAGGTCAAAAAATTTCTTATACTTCTTTAATTCGCGCTTGACCAATAATTCGAAAGAAGCATCCGCCGCCTCAAAGCTATAGCCCTGATGTTCCAGGGCCTGCAATAATTTCAAGATCTTCTTACTCTGCGCAGATTCTTTCTCCAGGTCCAGGTCCAGTTCTTTCGCCTTGATCAAAATGGGAGTTTTACCGGCTAATTCCGAAACCAGGATCCGGCGATAATTTCCTACGGCAGCCGGATCAAGATGTTCATAGGTAACCGGATTCTTCATTACCGCGTTAATATGCACCCCTCCTTTATGCGCAAAGGCGGACCTGCCCACAAACGGCTGATTCTCCTGCTGGCGCATATTGGAAATCTCGCTGATAAAATGCGCGGTCGGGGTAAGTGCCTTGATCTGCGTGTCAGAAACGCAATCAACACCCATCTTTGTCTTCAGGATCCCGATGATCGTCACCAGGTCCGCGTTACCGCAGCGTTCGCCATAGCCGTTCATCGTGCCCTGGACCTGAGTACATCCGGCCTCAACCGCAGCGATAGAATTAGCTACACCCAAACCTAAATCATTATGCTCATGAATACCCAGGCCCACTTTTATCTTCGGGCTGATCTCTTTGATGATCCTCAAAATATCCTTGGTCAATGTCCCGCCGTTGGTATCGCATAAAACGATGGCACTGGCACCGGCATCCTGGGCACATAATAAGGTCTTCAGCGCATAATCCGGATTAGCCTTATAGGCATCAAAAAAGTGCTCGCAATCATAAAATACCTTTCTGCCTTTTGCCGCCAGGTATGATACTGTATCCGAGATCATTTTCAAGTTCTCATCCAGCGATACTTTAAGAACATCCCTTACATGCAGGTCCCAGGTCTTGCCGAAAACCGTGATGATCTTTGTTTGCGCGCCAAGCAGGCTTTTGATATTCTCATCGTCCTCTACCTTCACATCGGCCCTGCGGGTCGAACCAAAGGCGACCAATTCAGCGTTCTTTAACTTCTTTTTATTCAGCGCAGCGAATACCTGCTTATCCTTAGGGTTCATCGGCCAGCCGGCTTCGATGTAATGGACGCCTAATTCGTCGAGCTTGGCCGCGATATTTACCTTGTCATTCACCGAATAAGAGATACCCTCGCCCTGCGAACCGTCGCGTAAAGTAGTGTCGTA
Source organism: Candidatus Omnitrophota bacterium (assembly GCA_028717645.1). Classification (GTDB taxonomy): domain Bacteria; phylum Omnitrophota; class Gorgyraeia; order Gygaellales; family JAMWDD01; genus JAQUNK01. The sequence continues at coordinate 39,713 of JAQUNK010000006.1, read as the reverse complement.
TAATTTAACCTGCATATTCACCTCTGGATTTTTAGGCCAAATTGAATTGGGCATGTAATGCCCGTACCGCTTCCTCACCGGATTTTTTCTTGATGATACAAGAAATACTTATTTCTGAGGTAGAGATCATTTCGATGTTTATGTCGTGTTTGGATAAGGCACTGAACATCTTTGCCGCAACACCGGGATGGGTCTTCATTCCCACACCGACTATCGAAACGCGCGCGATATCTTCATCTTTCAATACTTTGCCCGCACCGATATTCGCAGCCGCCTTTTTGGTTATCCTCATCACCTTGGAGAGGTCCGCTTTAGGGGCGGTAAAAGAAATGTCCGTCTGCCGGGTGTGGCTGACGTTCTGCACGATCATATCCACATTTACGCCACCCTCGGAAATCTTGCTGAATATTTTTGCCGCAACACCGGGCTTATCCGGAACGTCACAAATGGTGATCTTGACTTCGTTCTTATTCAGGGTCACCCCGCTGATGACAAACTCTTCCATCCGTTTTGCCTCCTTAGAAATAATCGTTCCTTCGTGTTTGTTAAAAGACGAACGTACATGAATGATCACATTGAATTTTTTGGCCACTTCTATGGAGCGCGCCTGCATTACCTGGGCGCCCAGGGAGGCCATCTCCAGCATTTCATCGTAGGTGATGTGCGGGAGTTTTTTTGCCTTTGGCTCTATCCGCGGGTCAGTGGTATAAACGCCGTCTACGTCGGTATAGATCTCACAGGTGCGCGCGCTGAGCGCCTTGGCCAGGGCCACGGCCGTAAGGTCGGAACCGCCTCGGCCCAAAGTGGTAATATCCTGGTTACGGGTAATACCCTGGAACCCGGCGACGATCACGATCTTTTTTTTCTTCAGCGCGTCTTTGATCTTATCCGCGCTGATATCGATGATCTTGGCCTTGGTAAAGTCGGTATCCGTAATTATCCCGACCTGCGCGCCGGTAAAAGAGATCGCTTCAAAACCCAATTTATGTATCGCCATGGCCAGGAGCGCACTGGAGGCCTGTTCTCCGGTAGAAAGCAACATATCCATTTCGCGTTCAGAAGGATGCTTATTGATCTGCTCGGATAAAGAAATGAGTTCGTCGGTCGTATCCCCTAACGCGGAAACCACCACCACCAGGTCATAGCCCTTCTTTTTATACTCTACCACCCTCTTGGCCACATTTTGAATGCGCTCGACGTTGGCCACAGAACTGCCCCCGAATTTTTGCACTATCAGGCCTTTAGCCATTTTCCTCCTGCCTTTGTTAAAAATATTATAAACCGCTTTTGATAAAATAATTCATTAATTCATGGCCTTTTTGAAAAACAAGCTCGCTTTTCCTGGCTTCATTTTCATTGTAGGCCGTGAAATTGCCGCTCGTAATACCCTTTCCGTAAATACCGAAACAGACCATATCCGCTACGTGCGTCTTCCTTGCTACCGGTGTGGCATGATCAGGCAAAACAAGGATACGAAAATTATCTTTGTCCTTAAAGGCCTCCAGGAAAGCACCGACGATGTATTTATCAAACCTCTCTATGGCCAACATTTTTTCCCTGAGATCCCCGTTATGCCCGGCCTCATCGGGTGCTTCCACATGCACAAAAACGAAATCTTTTGTTTTTAGCGACTTTAATGCCGCTTCGGCCTTGCCCTGATAATTCGTATCATAATAGCCAGTGGCGCCTTTGACATTGATCACATCCAGGCCGATGATCTTACCCAGGCCCTTGATCAGGTCCACAGCGGAGATCACACTGCCTTCCAGCCCGAATTTTTCTTTGAAAGTAGGCATAGCCGGCTTTTTACCCTGGCCCCAAAGCCAGATCATATTCGCCGGGTTCTCTTTTAGGTCAATACGCACATGGTTTACTTCATGGTCAGGCAATATTTCCCGTGAGCGCGACATTAATTCAAGTAAAAGTTTTGCTGCCGCACCCTTAGGCAGGTTTTTGAATATCTTCTGGCCCGTAATATCATGTGGCGGCCTGCAGATCACTTTATCCAGGCCCTGGGCAACGGAACTTTTGAACAGAATGAGATTCCGGTAACTTACTCCGGGATAAAATTTGATCTCTTTTGTACCGAGTTCTGCATCCAGAAATTTCATTAAGGTAGACGACTCTTTTGAACTGATATGCCCGGCGCTATAATCCAGGAGCGTATCGCCGGAAGTAGTAATGAGATTGCATCTAAAGGCCACGTCTCCTTCTTCCAAATGCACGCCTAAATTTGCCGCCTCCAAAGGCCCTCTTCCGGTATAATAAGCTGGCGGATCATATCCTAAAATAGAAATATTCGCTACGTCGCTTGCCGGCTGCATCTTGGCGGGCACGGTCCTGATCTGGCCCAGGCGCCCATGTTGAGCAATAAAATCCATGTTCGGTGTCGGAGCCACTTCCAAAGGCGTACGTTCGCCCAGCTCTTTCACCGGGTAATCCGCCATTCCATCCCCGACTAAAACTATGTATTTCATATCCATATCAAATTAATAACCGATTTCTTTCAGTATCGCCCTGGTATTGGCCGGGATCACCCTCGGCTCTTTGACCGTCTTTATTGCCCGGTCAGGGTCTTTTAAACCGTGCCCGGTCAATATGCAGACTATCTTTAGTTTTCCTGATCTATCTCCGGACGAACGGAACTTATGGAAATAACCCAACTTTTTCAATTTTATCAATCCCGCGATAGAAGCGACAGAAGCAGGTTCAGCAAAAACACCATCTACGGCAGCCAACATTTTATAAGCATAAATTATTTCTCGGTCAGTCACCATATCGATCAGGCCGCCAGATTCATCCCGCGCCTCTAGGGCGCTTTTCCAGCTGGCCGGATTACCGATCCTGATGGCTGTGGCAATTGTTTTCGGTTTCTTGATGATCTTATCCTTGACTATCGGAGCACTCCCCGCAGCCTGGAATCCCAGCATCTTGGGCAATTTTTTTATCAGCCCGAGATTATTGTATTCTTTATAACCTTTCCAATAGGCGGTGATATTTCCGGCATTGCCCACGGGCATAGCCTGAAAATCCGGCGCATCGCCCAGACTATCGCAGATCTCGAAAGCCGCGGTTTTCTGGCCCTCGATGCGGAAAGGGTTCAAAGAATTTACCAGCGTGATCTTATGGCTAGCAGTGATCTCACGCACGATCTCAAGCGCATCATCAAAATTACCATCCACTGCCAGGACCTTGGCATTATGGATCAGGGCCTGGCTTAATTTACCCAGCGCTATCGCGCCTTTGGGGATCAAAACAAAACAAGACATGCCCGCCCTGGCAGCATAAGCCGCGGCCGAAGCAGAAGTATTACCGGTAGAAGCACACATGATCGCGTGCGAGCCTTCTTCTTTGGCCTTGGTCACGGCCATGGTCATCCCTCTGTCCTTAAAAGAACAAGTCGGGTTCAGGCCTTCATATTTCAGGTAAACTTCAAAACCATTTCCCAGCATCGCAGTTAAAGCGCGCGAAAAAATCAGGGGCGTATTTCCTTCTTTTAAAGTAATGACCTGCGTCGCATCGCCTACCGGAAGGAATCTCTTATAATACTCGATCACACCGGGCCAGCTTTTAAAATTATTATTTTTCATCTTAGAACGTCTCTTCTATCCTGATGGCCAGGGCCTTATCTTCGATAGTAGGAAGTTTATTGATGCGCTCCAGGGCCATACGGATATTTTTTTCTTTTGCTTCGTGTAAGACCATGACTATCGGCACCACGCCGGCTTTTTTTCTTTCCTTCTGGTTAACCGAAGCGATGCTGATGCCGAATTTCCCCAATATTCCCGAGACATTCCCCAGTACTCCGGGTTTATCCTCGGTCATAAAACGCAGGTAATAGCGGCTTTCGATCTCGTCTATTTTCTCTATTCTCCTCACAGATTGATCAGGAATAATGTTCAGAGTAGGCTTAAATAGTCCGGCGCGGATATCTTTGGTCAGGTCGACGATATCCGATACCACTGCTGATGCAGCAGTAAGCCAGCCTGCGCCCGGGCCGTAAAATAAGAGATTACCCACCAGGTCCGAATGCACAAAAATGGCGTTGTTGATACCAGTGATCGAGGCCAACGGATGCTCCATAGGTACGAGGGTCGGATGCACCCTTACCTCTAACTCGTCTCCGGACTTCTTGGCGATGGCCAATAATTTGATCTGCCAGCCTATTTCTCTGGCGTAATTGATATCCATCAACGAGATCCTGGATATGCCTTCCACGAATACGTCTTTTAAGGCAACGAACCTACCGAAACACAGGTAAACGAGCAGGATCAATTTATGTGCAGAATCAATACCTTCTATATCCAAGGCAGGATTCGCTTCGGCAAACCCTCTTTTTTTGGCATCGGCCAATGCTTTCTGGAACGAACAATTTTCATGGGACATCTCGGATAGGATATAATTCGATGTGCCATTCAGTATCCCGAAGACACCCTGGAACTTATTCGCCACCAGGCCCTCTCTTACTGCCTTGATCACCGGGATACCCGCGCCGACTGAAGCCTCGAAATAAATATTACGGCCACGCTCGCGCGCCAGGTCAAAAAGTTCCTGCCCTTCTTCGGCCAGCAGCGCTTTGTTGGCGGTAACTACGTGCTTACCCTTTAACAGCGCCTGCCGGATAAAATCACCCGCCGGCTTTATCCCACCGATCAGTTCCACCACGATATCGATCTGCGGATCATTAAGGATATCGCCGGCATTGGAAGTAAGCATGCTCTTCTCGACCGATACAGGGCGCTTGCCGGATATATTTTTATCGCATATCTTTTTTAAGATAATTTCTGCGCCGATCTTATCCTTGAGGAATTTTTTTCTTTCCTGCAGGATCTTTACTACGCCGGAACCCACGGTACCGAAACCGATCAAGCCCACATTGATATTTTTCAATTGGCCCTCCTGTCGAACCTTACTTTATAAAAATTGGTCGGGGCGGACAGACTTGAACTGTCGACCTCTTGAACCCCATTCAAGCGCTCTAGCCAAACTGAGCCACGCCCCGAAATTAATTTGCCAAATTACTCTTCCTTCTTCTTTGCGCGCGTCATCAGATCTTTTACCGCCTGCAAAGGATCTTTATTTTTATAAATCACATTATAAACTTCACGGGTAATCGGCATTTCTACTTTACATTTCTTACTTAGCCCGTATGCCGCCTTTGTCGTAGCTACGCCTTCGGCGACCATCTGCATATGCGAGATGATCTCTTTCATGGACTTTCCTTTGCCGATCTGCTCGCCAACAAACCTATTCCTGCTATAATTGCTGATACAGGTAGTGGCGAGATCCCCTAAACCAGTAAGGCCGCTAAAGGTTTCTTTCCTGGCACCTAGGGTTATGCCCAAACGGGTAATCTCAACCAAACCACGGGTGAGTATCGCCGCCTTGGCATTAGTCCCGAAGCCCAGCCCGTCGGAAATACCACAGGAAATGGCAATGATATTTTTCAGGCTGCCTCCCAGCTCAACACCGATGACATCGTTATTTGTATAGATACGCAGCCTCTCCGTCATAAAAATGTCCTGCAAATAACTGTTCAGATTATCATCATGCGAAGCGATCACTGCAGTAGTCGGAATACCGTGGGCAACTTCCTGCGCAATAGTCGGCCCGGAAAGCACGGCTACGTGCCTGTTGTGCCCCAATACTTGGTGGATCACCTCTGACATCCGTAAGAAAGTCGGATTTTCGATACCCTTGGTCACGCTAACGATAATTTTTTCCGAGAGGTCCATATTTTTTAATAAGCCGATGGTCTTCCTTAAAAATTGCGAAGGAATAGCCACGACAAGGATCTCGGCAGGCGTAATTACTTCCTCTAAGTCAGAAGTAATGAAAATGCCTTTAGGGATCTTGATCCCGCTTAAGAATTTCGTATTGACGCGCTTTTTATTTAAGTATGCTACGTAGTCCGGGAATGCGCCCCATAAAGAAACAGAATAACCCTTACGGTCCAAATGAATGGCCAGGGTCGTCCCCCACCCTCCGTCGCCTAATATCGCAATTTTTGGTTTCATAGTTTATTTTATTATCAGGTCAAATTTCTTTGTGCGTATCTTCGCCAGTTCCCAGCTGTATTCGTAAAGGTGCAGGCCTTTGCTGGCGGCAATGATCTCGCCGTCCTCTACGCCGATCTCTTCGGCCATATACTGTTTGACTAATTGCAGGCCCCCTAAGTTCGACGGGAATCCGCCCCAGAGGTCCCAGGAACGGAAATAAAGCATAAAATGCAGTTTTCCAAAGCGTATGCGTGTGTCGATGATCCTCAGGCACGGCGGATCGACTAATTTGATATCCGAAGGCATGCCGATCTCCATAGTCGCCTGGTTGGTCCCGTGGCCCTTGGTTTTATACATCTTGATCACTTCTTCGATCTGGTTCACTTGTAAAGGCATCTCCTTAACCAAATTAGCCTTCTCGCCAGTTACCTTGACCTTGGGATCAACCAGCCTCTCGCCGTAAGTATAATCTTCGGTCTGGGTTTTGGTGCCGGTCAGCAAATATGATAGATAACCCTGGATATAATCCATATCCGTGGGCGCCGGAATATTCAACCCTTCGGGTATAATGGGAATGATCTGGTGCGCCGGCTTCTTAACCCGTATGACGGCATAATCGAATTCCAGCCTGCGCTGCCCTTCATAACTGCCCTTAGTGATCGTATAGACCTTGCCTTTTTCCAATACGGCATTCAGGCACTGGAACCAGGCATCGTCCAGGTCAAAGGCGTCGATAAAAACCGGATTTAAAAATTCTTCTCTATTTGTATCCATGGTATTTTAGTTTAACTCCTTATCATATAATAATTTTGGCAAGATTCCAATACAAATTTAAAATTATGTATTATGTCCGCCTGAACACATTGATAAATGCCTTTACTTTTTTCCGCAGAGAAAAAGGAATATAGCTTCTTGTAATGCCCTGAGTGTTCCTTTGCGTTTCGCCCAAGGCAAAAGATTTCCGTAAGATCGTCTCCAGGAACTCATAATCGATCCCTCTTATCTTGGGTTCATATCTATTCCTACGATAGCTGGCATGATCCTTAAGCAGATGCAGGTCATGCTCCAGGCCATAGCTAAACAAATCGCTTCCCGGATGCGGGGTATAATAAGCGGGGCTGCAATGATAAGGCCTTATTTTCTTAAGCATCTCGTATGTTTGCATCTGCTCTTCTTTTGTTTCCGTAGGTAGGCCGAGCATATAGTTTGCCCAGATCTTTATGCCGTATTTATGGCAGATGCTTGCCGCCTTCAGGTTGTAGGCAACGGTCGTGCCCTTCCTTAAAAATTTAAGCATCCGGTCGCTGCCGCTTTCCAGGCCCAGGATGACCAAGGCCAGGCCCGCCTTTTTCAGGGCCGCGACCATATCCTCGTTTTTACAGACGATATCCGGCCTGCTCTGACAAACAAAAGGCTGATTGAACCCTTCTTTTTTATAAAGTTCACAGAAACGCATCACCCATTTTTTATCTTCAGTAAGGCAGTCATCGTGTATCATCATGCTCTTAAAAGCGTATTTGTCGCGCAATTGTTTTAATTCTGCTATGACGTTTTCAGGTGACCTGCGCCTCACCCCCTTGCCGAAGATCAGTCTTTCTGCCGGCTGGCAATAACTGCAATTGTAAATACAGCCCCTGCCCGCAATAATAGTGACAAAAGGCTTGGAAAGGATCGGGACAAATGGTTCTTCTTCCAGGCCGAACAGCTCTCTATCAGCAAAAGGGATACTATCAAGGTCAGGAGCTACACCCCTTACCGTTCTTTCCACGGGTATACCTTTTTCTATCTTACTGACCAATTCAGGAAAAGTTACTTCGCCTTCGCCGATAAATATATGGTCCACCCTCGGATCAGCCTCAAATTCTTCCGGCATAATAGAAGGGTGCGGCCCGCCCACGACGACCTGAGTTTGGGGTTTATGCTTTTTTATCAGTTCCGCGCACTGCATGGCGATGTTATAATCACAACTCATCACCGTGATCCCGACCACGCCGAGGTCGCTCGCCTTTACTATATTTTCGAATTCCGGCCAACCGCTGAGTTGCCTCAGGTCGATCAAACTCACCTGGTGGCCCGCTCTTTTAAGGCAGGCGCTTAAAAGGCACAAACCATGGTTGATCCATGAGCCCTCATTGCCCTTAGAAGAGGCAAAACCGCAATCAGTTATCCCTGGGTATATTAATGTTGTATGCATAAGTTTTCATCTGGCCTTGGCAAACCTGGTCGATTATTTTCTTTTCTTCTTCATTAAGATAGAGGTGCGGTGATTTTCTCGACTTATCTATCGGCAGGCTCCCGAAATTGTTTCCGCAATATTTTTTATCCGCATGATGCAGGTTATGTACTAAAAGCTCATCCGACCACGATAAGCCGATCTTATTCATGACCGGCAGCAATGTTGCCTTCGGATTTTCCAGCAAGTCCTCATATTTGATAATAGACAAGTTTAATTTTTCCCGCTTGAAAAGTTCCATAGCCAATATTTTGTATTTCCAGACCAAGGCACCCAGGGTTATCTCATCTTTTTCGTGGATATTCAAATTATTTATCTCCGGGAACAGGCGTGAAAGTCTCTTCAGCTCATCACGGGCGGAAATCTTCAGCCAATTATCTCCTCTCTCATTCATGACCAGAGAACGCATCGAAGAAACTACTGCATAAGGATGCCTAATGATCCACAAGATCTTGGCGTTGGGAAAGATCTTTACGATGTGTGGCAACGCACCAGCTTTGGTCGGAAGCTTATAACAGGTATATTTTGACCTGAACATATTCATTGCCAATACCCTGACCGGAGGAAAACGGTAAAATGCCTCATCTTCGTTCCTGCCGGTGATCGAAGAATGCGAGGTCAACATCATATAAAGCAGCGTCGTCCCGCTCCTCTGACATCCCAGGATCAGAATAAATTTACGCGAGGTAAACCAATAAGTTTTCCGGTAAAACCTCCTGATCATCCTGCTAATAGGGTTTTTTCTCATCTTAAGCGCCTGTAAATTCCGGCATACCCGCCGCCCTGCGTTTCTCGCTCAACACGCGTAAAACATACCCTGAGCAATGTTCAGGCAGGATCTTTTGTTCCTTGTGCAAATCCCAATCCGCTATATCGTAGCCAAAAACCTCCATAAACCCAGAGAATAGCGGTTTAAAAAAGGCTATGTCTTCTTCGGTAAACCAATTCCTCCAGGCGCCTTCACCCCTGGTCCGTATAACCCGGCTATATTCACCATCTACTTCTACATCCTTTAATAATTTGTATCCCAGGTAATTTTCTAATCCCGAAATCCTGCCGTTAATAAGGTCCTCGTATTTCAACAAAAAATATTCCGGATTTTTACGGAAGAATTCCGTGACGACCCCGAACCTCGCGTCAAACTGAAGTTTTAATTTTGTAGGTCCTGCACCACGGCATAGCCGCCATAACTCTAACACTGATTGCGCCCCGGATTTATTCTCTTTCTCTTGTAATATATTCAACCAGCGCCTGATCTCATCAGGATGTTTATCCCAGATCTTTACATAGGCTATTTCATATAACAACCTGCTGATAATAATATCCCTGGGGTCCCTGGCAAGCATGATTTTTTTATCAAAATGCTTAAAGCTGTTATAATAATCGGGTTTTTCTGAAATAATAACCTTCGCCAAAACAGCTTGTTTAGAGTGATATCCGCTATCCGGAACATATTTTTTAGGCTCGAATAAACATCTCATCTGGTTCGAATATGGACTGGATTTTTTTATTACAAAGAATAAAAAAGTTGTCCCCGACCTGCCCTGTCCGGCGATTATCGTCTTTGGCTGCCTGGACTTGGGCAGCCAAACCAGTTCCCTATGACACCTGCTGATTAAAGATAGCATCTCTATTGATCCTTCAGAGTCTTACCGCAGAAGTCGCTAAGCATACGCCTTAATTTCGTATTCCACGCCAAAGCATAAAAATTTTTATGTTTTTTGAAGTTACGGTTCAATTTCAGCGCATATTCGTATAACTCAGTATCAAAAGGAAATTTCGCTAAAATCAGCTCCCGCATTTTGCTGTCGTTCTTGGACAAATAATATTTCTTCGCCACATTATGGTTTTCGCAGAATTTTTTAATTCCTATTTTACCGTATAAAAATGCCGCATCGATATCATAATGCTCGGTGATACCGACAAAATAGAATTTATCCAAAGTTTCCTTGGCCTCTTCTAAATGTACTCTGGTCACTTCTGCATTATGCGGTATTTGAAGAGCTTTTCTTGCCCTAAGAAAAGGTACCAAACTGTTTGCTATTGCGGGCTTAGTATTAAGCCATTCATCAAAAGGCTTCATTGCTCCCGAAGCGTCCAGAAAATACCTCTCTAGAATAAGTTTCTGTACTGGATTGATCGCCCCTTTTTTATTGAGATCAAGCAGGTATAAACCCATATTATAATTGGAAAGAACCCTATCGATGGGATTTCTCAAGAAAGTGGCGTAGCGGCAATCCTTGTCAAAGTATTCGTGTATACCGTAACAAACACCATGACCATAGATTATTTTAATCTTATCCTTTATTGATTTATCCAACAATTCTAAATAAGGCTTAACCTCTAGATGCGTCTTTAGGTACTCATAGCCGCCTACTGCGTAATTCGTAGGTTGGTTTGGATATAAATTAATGGCTCCTTCCGCATCAAAATTATTTTTTATATGCTTGACGAACGTGCTTCCCGCGCATTTGGGCACATGCAGAAATATATAAAGATAGTCCTTTTTCTTCATTATTAATCTCTTATGGTCCTACACGTAAGGTCGCTGAATAAACGCCTTAATCTTATTTGTCGTACCGAGGGATAGAAATTTTCTTTACTTTTGAATTCGCGGTTCAATTTTATAGCATAATCATAGATTTCCCTGTCCAGAGCAGTCTTAGATATAGCCAAGTCCAGCATTTTCCTTTTATTTCTCGAGAAATAGTATCTTTTTGCCACATTATGATTTTTACAAAACCTTCTAATGCCTATCTTGTTATATAGGAATGCCGCATCTGTATTATATTGCTCGGTTATACCGACAAAATAGAATTTATCCAAAACTTCCTTGGCTTCTTTTAAATGAGATCTCTCCATATCTACATCAGGCGCATATCGGCCGATGAGAATAGCGCGAATTAAATTATTCGCTCCTACACCTTCGGAATTGATCCACTCTTCAAAAGATTTCATTTCTCCCAATGGATTAACGAAACGCCTCTCTAAAACAATCTTCTGCTCCGGGCTAATCAGGCCTTTTTTAAAGAGATCGAACAAATACAAACCCATATTGTAATTAGATAGCGTCCTCTCGACCGGATCCCTTAAAAAAGTTATATACCTGTAGGGTTTATTAAAATATTCGTGTATACCATAACAAGCAGCATGCCCGTATATTATTTTGATCTTATTTTTTGCAGAATCATCCAGCAGGCCAAAATACGGCTTTATATCCAGATAACTTTTTAAATATTTATATCCAGGTACCGGACAATTGAAATTTTGGAACGGATATAAATTGATAGTTTCTCCGGGTTCAAAATTATTCTGGATGTGCCTGACAAACGTGGTCCCCGCGCACTTAGGCACATGCAAAAAGATATAAAGATAGTCCTGTTCATTCATTCTATTCTTTACTCTGCGTAATTATCTCACGTCTGATATTACAGATAACCTCTATCATTGTTCTCTCAGGACCCGACCCAAAAACTTGCTCATAAATTGTTTTAATTTCATATAGCCCCGTAAAACATAAAAATATTTTTGTTTTTTTAATGCCGCGTATTTCTTTGGAACATAAAATTCTTTTTGTTTTTTGAATTCACGGTTCAATTTTACCGCATAGTCATAGAGTTCCATGTCTAAATAAGAATTCGCTAAGATCAAATTGCGTATTTTACTGTCATCCTTAGGCAAATAATATTTTTTAGCCACATTCTCATTTCCGTAAAATCTTCTGATCCCTAGCTTACTATATAAGAATGCCACGTCGGTATCGTAATATTCGGTGATACCGACAAAATAGAATTTATCCAAAACTTCTTTGGCTTCCTCTAAATGGGGCCTGGATATATCGGCCTGAGGCTCCTCTTGAAAAAATTTCCTTCTAATAAAAAAACGGACCAAATGATTCGCTCCTATAACTTTGGAATTGATCCATTCCTCGAAAGGTATCATCTTTCCTGAGGAATCGAGGTAACGCCTGCACAAAGTAATCTTCTGCACTGAATTAATGACCCCCCTTTTGTAAAGATCAAACAGATGCAAGCCCATGTTATAATCAGAGAGCGTTCTTTCAATAGGATTCCTTAAAAAAGTTATATAACGGCAGGCTTTGTTAAAGTATTCGTGGATGCCATAATAAACAATATGCCCATATATTACTTTGATTTTATTTTTTATAGAATCGTCCAGTAATTCTAAATAACCTTGTATATCTTTAAGTTCTTTAAAATATTCATAGCCACGCACTGGATGGCTTATGGCCTGATTCGGATACAAGTTAAGGGTTTCTTTAAAATTAAAATTATTCCTTACTTGCCTGACAAAGGTGCTTCCCGCGCATTTAGGCACATGCAGGAATATATAAAGATAATCTTTGTCCGTCACTCTATCCTTTCCTCTGCGTAACTAAGCAAACTTATCGCCAGCCTCACCGGCAGCCTGACCGCCCTTTTGAACAAATGATATACCCGCCTGAAATAATTAAGCACAAAATAAAGCAGCCTTAAAATTGAATGCTTTATATATGCGTATCTCCTTCTTAAAGACTCTTTTAAAAGATATTTTGCATAAGCCCAGGTATTCAATTCATCGAATTTAAAAAAGCTGCCGATATATTTTCCGGATACGGCTATAGTTTTCTGTATCGCCAGCCTCTTATGGTGCATTTTTTGCCTGCCCCGATAAGCATCCCAGGCCGCCAGCAGTATAACCTTGCGTGAACAGGCGCCCTCTTTATCGGTCAATAAGAATACTGTTTCTTTAAGCATGATCTTGAAAAAATTACGCTTAAATTCTGCCCTGGTCACGTTCTTATACATCGCCCAGTATCTGTTCCGGTAACCAGAGCGATAGTAATCATTCCTGGTCCAGTTATTATTGGAGCGGGTTATACCCCGAATATGATAGGCTTTTGCCCTGGGGGTATAAAGGCATTTCCAGCCTTTTAGCTGCGCCCTCCAGGCGAGGTCAACGTCTTCGACATAATTTATAAAATCTTCGTCAAAGTACTCATCGCCTATTTTGATGTCTTCCAACATTTTCTTTTTATATAACGGAGCCGCCCCGCAGGGCCCGAATACATACCCTTCTTGATCAAATTGGCCCTGGTCCTCTTTTAATTCACCAATAGGGGCCGAAAAATAGAAAGGCATCTCTATGCCCGTAGAATCTATTATATTGGTCGGCTTACCATTAACTAACTTATACAATTTTCCGGAGACCATCCCGATGTCCGATTTCTTGTTTATTGCGCTAACCATCTCTGAAATAAAATTTTTTTCCAGGATGATGTCAAAATTCAACAAAAGGCAGTAATCGGAATCCGCAGCTCTAATGCCTTCATTATGGGCCATAGAGAACCCTAAATTTTTCTCTTTTTTCAAGATCTTGGCCTGGGGGTATTTCTCGCTGATCAACTCGCAGGACCCGTCGCTGGAACCGTTATCCACGACTATTACCCGGATATCACCTTTATAATCCTGAGTGAATACTGAATCCAGGCACCCGGTAATATGAGGCAGCCCATTCCAGTTGACTATGTTTACAGAAACCGTTTCTTTGGCCATTTTTAGTTTTTAGACGCTAAAAAAACATCTGCTCCCTGCAGTATTCCCAGAATTTCCCCTTTTTGTCGAAAAGCTCGTTAAAAGTACCCTGCTCAATCACCCTGCCTTCATCTACTACGATGATATTATCCGCGTGTTTTATGGTTGAGAAACGATGCGCAATAATGATAGTCGTCTTATCCTTGGCTGCTTCTCTGATCGCTTCCCGTATCAGGCTTTCTGTTTTAGAATCCAAGGCGCTGGTGGCTTCGTCCAAAAGAAAAATATCTGAATTTTTCAGTAATGCCCGGGCAATAGAAACCCTTTGCTTCTCGCCTCCGGAGAGGCGCACACCCCTGTCTCCCACATTAGTATCCCATTTTTCCGGTAAATTATGAACAAAATCGTATAAACGCGCTTTTTTAGCCGCGTCATTAAGCATGTCTTCTGTAACACTGCCGTTCAGGCCATAAGTTAAATTTGCACGCAGCGTATCGTTAAAAAGTAATGATTCCTGGCTGGCATAGGCTATGCGGCTCATAATGGACTTAAGAGTGAATTCCCTGATATCGGTCCCATCCAGAAATATGCTTTTTTCGGGACAATCATAAAAACGCAGCAAAAGAGACAAGAGGGTAGTTTTTCCCGCGCCCGTAGGCCCGACCAGAGCGGTTGTTTTTCCGGCCTCCAGCCGAAAAGAAATATTGTTTAACACTTCGCGGTTTAGCCGGTAGGAAAAACGCAAATTATCAAACACGATATCTTTTTTCAGGCCCTGGAACTCTTTATCTCCTCCGATAATCGTAGACTCTTTCTCTTCTTTTAAAAGGTCAACCAGCCGGTTCACCGGCACACTCGCTCTTGCCAGGGCAACCCGGAATTGGTTTATGGCATAAAAACCCGGCAGAGATAAGCGGACGAGATAGAAGAAAACAAAATATTTGGCCACATCTGCGCCGCTTACCGTAGGGAACATAAATCTGAACGCAACGATCAGAACTAAAAATGCAGTAAATATCATTACCTCCTGAGTGGGGCTAATGAGCAACTGCATACGGTCGAGCTTAAACTCCAGGTTGATCTCTTCGCTGCTTTCCTGGGCAAAGCGCTTCTTCTCTTCATCTTCCATGGAATGCGCCTTAACCAGGGAAATACTGGAAAGGACATTGAATATTTTTTTATCGAATATCTCTTGTGAGTGGATATGCGACTTTAAGACTGCGCGGATCTTATCCGTGATCATTTCCAGTGGTATAACAAAAGCAGGGAAGATCAACAATATCAGCGCGGTCAGCTTCCAGGAGATCTTAAGCATAATGGCAAAATAAGCGACCAGGGCAAAGATCTGGCTTAAGATACGTTGGATGGTTGTCAGCTGGCTGGTCACTGAATCCGGGAGTTTAGCCATTATGGAATTGAGCCTGCCGATACTTAACCTGTCAAAAGATAATTTACCAAAAGCAAGATAACGGTCAAAAATAAAAATCCTTAGCCTCATCTTAGCCTGCTTAGCCTGACGGCTGGAATACAAAGAAGCCAGATAATTCAAGAATCCGCGGGTAAGCGAAACGCTAAGTAAAGCAACGATCAGTAAAAAGAACAATGAGGAATCGCCCGTTGCACCCGGGATGACCCGGATAATGTTCCTAAAAAGCGGGGCGTGCCTGACAAAACCAAAATTATGGCTGATCACACCTCTGAGCAGGCCAATGAGCAGCTGAATAGCCACCACATTGATCATCACCGCAAAGAATGCCAGGAATACCGAAATGTACAGGTTATTCAGTTTTATGCCGGTCAACTTCAAAAAACGGAACAATTCTACGGCGCTCTGAAATGCGCTATATTTTTTTTCTGGTATATTTTCTTTCTGCATTTTATATTGCGTATATACTAGCGGGATTATAGAAAGTAGCCATGTGATTCCAAATAATGCAGGATCTCCGAAGCGCTTTCTTCTTTGGTTTTTCCGTCGGTATCCAGCACTATTTCCGCAGATTGCGGCTCCTCATAAGCTGCTGTAACACCGGTAAAATCTTTGATCTCACCTAATCGTGCTTTCTTATACAGTCCCTTTACATCTCTTTTTTCACAGGTGGCCAGGCTCGTCCTTACGTAAACCTCGATAAACTCACCCTGGGTAAGCAACGAGCGGGCATTGTCCCTGTCTTTTTTATAGGGAGAGACAAAAGCGGTGATCACGATAAACCCGGCCTCTACAAAAAGTTTGGATACTTCTCCTATCCGGCGGATGTTCTCCTCGCGGTCCTCAGGCGAAAAGCCCAGGTCGCGGTTCAGGCCATGGCGGATGTTATCGCCATCAAGGATAAAAACATTGCGGCCTTTCGCAAAAAGATATTTTTGTAATTCAACGGCGATGGTAGATTTACCAGAGCTAGGAAGCCCGGTCAGCCAGATCACTGCCGGCTTATGAGCTGCCTTCTTTTGCCGGTCACCCCTGGTAATGGTCGGATTATGCCAGGTTATATTCTCGCTCTTTATGGTCTTGCGTAATCCGGCGATGTTATTGCGATACGCTTCGTAGAGAATATCTGCCACGGGCTTACGCATCACGCGTTCATCGATCGGCTCACCACTCTGAAGTTTGCGGCGTAATTCCTTTCCGGAAAGCGCCACTTCTTTATAGCCGCTTCCCTTATGCTGATCGACCAATGCCACCCTGCCCAACTCTTCAAAGAAAGCAGCAGTCCCTACCTTGAAAGGCTTGATACGCAGGTCGCCTGGAAGTTTGTTGAATTTTTCCTGGGCATCGAAATCACCCCACACCGCAGTCCCGTCGTCAAACGGGGCATCGGCATGTTTCCTGCCGATAATAATATCCGTACAACCTAAGTTCTGGCGATAGATCGCATGCATCACCGCTTCTTTGGGCCCTGCATAATACATACGCATATCCAGGCCGATGAGAAGGATATGGTCCGTAAGCGCGCCACCCTTCTTCTTCCAAACAGCCTCATCTTTATCACCTTCTCCGATCAAGCGGCCGTCGATCAGGGCTGCATAGGTCTTCATGCGCACGCTAGCCGGCACATCATCGGATTTCGTTTCGCCTACCAGAGGATTAAGAATGATGCCGGTAGAAAATCCCTGCTTAATAAGGCTCTCCAGCGCGTGGACCATGGCGTATTCATGCGCCCGGTGCAACGGATTTCTGGTCTGAAAAGCAGTGATCCTTTCCCAGCCTTTTTTAGAAAATATCTCGCGGCACTCTTTGGGCATCAGCATATACTTGCCGTCTATCTGGTAATGCACATTATCGAATGCCCAGATCTTACCACCGAGAAGGAATTCACGCTGGTCATCATTGGCAATGCGCGGCCCCGGATGGTCGCGGCGATCCGTGCCATAAACTTTCTCGTTATAAAGGTCCTTGTCCCAACGGTAGATATCCGATATTTCTATCGCCCCTACAACAACATCCCGCAGGTCTTTAACTAAAACAGTCTCGCCAACCTTAAAAGAAGCCGCCTCTTTCTCTGGTGCCGCAAAGGCAATAGGGATGGTCCAGGCATAGAGTTGGTGATGGCGCAGAATAGTTTCCTCATTAAGTACCTGAAGGTACTCGGCCTCATTCATCGGCCCTTCCAGGGGAGAAAGCGTACCGTCTGCAATACGAAAAAATACCGAAAGATCTGCATCGGTCAGGGTATGGGCCTTGCCCTTGGTAGCAGCCTCAAGGATATGTTCTTTTTCCTCGCCAGCTACTATCCTATTGATCAAACCGCACCCTCCATGCGGCGGCAGTAACTCTTTCATGCACAAACCTCCTTGATCGCGTTATATAGTCCATCAACTTTTATCAGAAACACATATTTTATAACAAATAGTGGCAGGAGTAAATACCTATTTACTTCATAGGGTTACGGCAGGTTTTGACTTAAAAATCGGGGTATTTTGCAGGATGATCAATAGGCATTTTTATATAAAAAAATGGTCTTCAGGATTATCAACACGTCTTCCCCCAATGACCAGTTATTGATATATTCCAGGTCCGAACCAAGCCTCTCTTCAGAAAACTCACCGCCTCTATATCCCCTTATCTGCGCCAGGCCGGTCATGCCGGATTTCATCCTATAGCGGAACATATATGTGGGCATTTTTTCTTTTATCATACCAGAGAATTCCAGCCTTTCCGGCCGCGGGCCAACCAGGCTCATCTGGCCTATGAAGACGTTGAATAATTGCGGTAATTCATCAAGGTTAGACTTGCGTAAATATCTGCCTATGCGCGTTATCCGTTTATCTTCCCTTTCCGTAACCACGGGCCCGGTTTTCGCCTCTGCGTCGGGGATCATGGTCCTGAACTTATACATATCAAAGATCATGCCGTTAAGGCCCATCCTTTTCTGAACGTAAAATACCGGCCCGCGGGAACCCAGCTTTATCAGTATAGCGATAAACAGGAACAAGGGGAAAAATATAATTAAAGCCAGGCCGGAAAAGATCAGATCAAATACGCGCTTGATCAGCCTGCCGGTATTGCCCAAACCGATCTCTCTTAAGTTGATCACTGGCATGCCTTCCAGTTCTTCAATACCATAACGCAAAGAAAAATAATTGTATATGTCGGGGATGATCCTGATATCTACCGGCTGCATTTCCACTTTATTCAACATGCCCTTCAATAAATTTTCCTCTTCGGAATCAAGAGCGAATATGACCTGGTCGGGCCTGGCCTGTTCCACCATCTCACGCAGAGAATCGTAGTTGGATAAGACCATAGCATCGTCGTAGAATTTATCGCCGGCCTTAAACCGCGAAGATGTGATTACACCCTTTATATGGATACCTAATTCGGGGAACCTCTTTATGTTCTCTGCGGCCTTCACGGCAAGCTTACCCGAACCGACCAGGAGCGCATAACGCAGGTTATGGCCGCGTTTTCTTAAGTATCTTAATATGTTCCTTAAGACCACCCGGAATAAACTCATGAATAAGATCTGGAAACCGTAGAAATAAAGCAGGAATATCTTTGGGTATAAGTCTTTGTGGTAGAAATCCTTGGAGCGGAAATAGATGATGTAAAATACCAGTGCCAACAGAGAAATAACTTCGAGCTTCAATATCTCTTTTAATTCCTGGCTGATATTTTCCGTACGGCGGGGCTTATAAAAGTTGGCGTTATAGAATATGAACCCGTGGATGATGATCGCCACTACCAGGATATCCGGATAATTAGCCGTAAAGCCGAAGGACGCGCGCAAGAGGTCCGCTAAAAGCCAGCTAAGGATAATAACCAGGATATCGAAAAAGAAAACGAAAGAAAGATATAATCTATTGTGTTCTTTCAGCATTTTTTACTTTCCTCAAACCGTAATATACTGTATAATAATGCCCATGTCAATGGTTGATAATCCCGCGCTTGTTTCGTTCATAATCGTAAATTACCGTTCGGACGAAGATACCTTAAACTGTGTACGGTCAATAGTTTCCCTGCACCATTCTCATCCTTGCGAGATAATCGTAGTGAATAACAGCCCTGAAGAAGGCACACTGAACAGCCGCCTGAACGGTTCTTCTAATGCCCGCTACATCCCCCTTAAAGGCAATCCTGGTTTTGCCAAGGCAGTAAACCGCGGGATACGCGATTCAGGCGGCGAGATAATAATCCTGGTCAACCCTGACGTAGTTTTTACAGATGCTGCGATCGAACCGCTTATTTCATCCTTGGAAAAATCGGACTTTTCCATCATCGGCCCGAAAATATTGAATTCCAAGGGGCAAACTGTAAAAACCTGGCATACTTTCCCCGCTGCTCTTATTGAATTGCGGCGTTATTCCAGGAATAAATTCTTCAAAGGCCGTCATTTTAACTTAGTCTCTAAAATTACCCCTCAAGACAAAATACTGCCCGTGGATTGGCTTAGCGGCGCCTGCCTCTTGATCAAAAAAACAACTATCGAAAAAATAGGGTTGTTCGATGAACACTACTTCATGTTTTACGAAGACGTGGATTATTGCCGGCGCGCCGAAAAAAACGGCCTTAAGATAGGTTATTTTCCGCAATATTCAATAGTCCACAAGCAAGGTGCGAGTATTGCTGCCAGCGACGAGCGGACGATAAGGAATGCCCATCGTCAAAGCCAATTGTATTACTGGGATACCCACCTGCCCCTCTTGGAAAAATTATTACTTAAGACCTGTTTTTATATTAAAATTCTCTTTTCACCTTCCAGTTACAAATGAACCAGATCTCATTCTCAATAATTATCGTTACCTTTAACAGCGGCTCTACCATACAACCCTGCCTATCTTCGATAGCCCGCCAGACTTATAAACCCATCCAAACGATCGTCTTAGACAACGCATCATCTGATCCAACTCCACGGCTTCTAGCAGAGGATAAAAACATTACTTTTATTCAAAATCCCCAAAATTCCGGCTTTGCCAAGGCCAACAATATCGCCCTAGAACACACAGAGGGTAATTTCATCCTGTTTCTCAATCCGGACGCCCAACTAAAAAATGACTTCCTGGAGAATTTGACTCCGGTGATCCGGCAATATGATAATCAAAAAATAGGCAGCTACTGCGGGAAAATACTCCAGGATAAAAATAGTAATATCGTCGACTCTAAAGGTATACACCTGGAAAACTGGCGGCTCCTGCCCATGGATATTGACGAAGGCCGCAAAGATAACCCCAAAGATAACACGGTAAAATCCGTCTTTGGCGCACCCGGCGCTTGTGCAATATACAAAAAAGAATGCCTTAAAGATCTAGAGCTCGGCGGGAAAGTGTTTAAAGAGGATTTTTTCGCTTTTTATGAAGATGTGGACCTGGCCTGGCGCGCACAAAAACGGGGCTGGAGAACACTTTATGTGCCCGGAGCTGTCTGCTACCATAAAAAGAAAGGCCCGGGTGAGAAAAATATCCCACTCCTGGCCCGAGCCTATAAAAACAGGCTGCTCGTATATAAAAACAATGAATCCTTCTGGAAATTCCTCTTCTACTCTCCTGTCGCCGTACCCTGGGAAACGGTAAGGATAATAAAGCGGTTATTTCGTTATCCCGGGTTCCTTAAGGCGCTTATCCACTCCTGACAAAAATATCCCCGCCGACATCCAGAAAAGCAGTGAAAGAGTAAGCGAAAAAAGATCGTTATCGAACAGGCTGTGGATCAAAAAAGCGAAGATCCCGACACCTAAGGCATAACAAAGCGCTGCTTGATCATCCCGGTATTTTTTTATTAACCTGGATAACTTTAATTGCTGCATTAAGAGAAAAAATAGAAAAATAATAAAAAAGATATTGCCGACTATCCCGGTTTCGCTCAACATCTGGATATAACTATTGTGGGCGTATCTGACTTTCTTTGGGTTTTTGTCCTTAAACATTTTTTCGATGTGGAAAGCATAGGTATTGTACCCTACGCCAACTAAAGGACTCTTCAGGAATAGCCTGCCTGCGGTCTTAAACGAATCGATCCTTTCTAGCGTTGTTGCGTCAAACACGGCCCGTTTATTCAGCGTCCTTTTGATGGTCGCCGTATGTGGTAATAAAAACAGGACCGTGATAAAAATTACGGGGATGATCAAG
The DNA here is from genome assembly GCA_028717645.1 of Candidatus Omnitrophota bacterium. GTDB lineage: Bacteria > Omnitrophota > Gorgyraeia > Gygaellales > JAMWDD01 > JAQUNK01. The sequence goes on along the minus strand of JAQUNK010000006.1, from coordinate 18,387 downwards.
GCTTTCGCTTTTTTTGCCAACAGAGAAAATGCCGTTATGCTGGCCAAGAACCCCAACCATGCGCCGCGCGAGTATGTCGCTATAAAAACAACAAATGCCGATGCCTTAAGCAGCAAAAGCGTGAACCCGGAAAATGCCTTGTCCTTGATAGATACAAGTACCGGCAGGAATAAAGCCAAGAACGCAGCCAGGCTGTTCGCCGTCGGGAACGACGCCATTATCCTCTTCGTTTCGTATTTTGCGCTTCCGGTAAAAAATATGTCCAGGGCCCTTTTACGCACCAGGTCAAAACCAAAAAAATACTGGAACGCCGCGTCGAGGAAGATGAAAAAAAACAGGCCGATGAATAACTTTTGCGGCCGCCATTCGCTGGATAAGAATGTTTCATAAGCAATAAGGCAAATGACCAGGTTCTTGAATAATTTGGAAAAAACCGCAGGATAGCTCAAAGAAATATTATTGGAAAATAACGTGGTAAATAAAACGCAGATAAAATACAAAAATAGCATTCTGGATATCCTGTATCCGGTGAAGGCGAAGTCCCTCTTCACTGCCTTATTTATTATCCACAACGCAATGATCCAGTAGGTGACCACTTCTGTCATCGCGTTAGAAAATGTGGCCGCGACGATCAAAGGATAGAATAAAAACCTTATCGCGGTATCCAAGTTATTCAAAATAAAGTTAAGCGTATTTTTAAAGCGTACCATGGATAATTTTGTTAAAACTTTCTTTAAACTTATCTTTTGAGTATTTTAATGCCGCCTCTCTTATCGCCAGGCTATTTAAGGCGTGTTTCTTATTTTCGTAAAGCCCTACTGCTTCTATCAGGGCTTGCGGGTTTTGCGCATTGAATAAGAATCCGCAATCTTTTTTTACTATTTCCGCAGCACCCCCCTTATTATAGGCGATCACCGGCCTGCCCGAGGCAAGTGTTTCTACCATAGCAATACCGAAGTCCTCTTCTCCGGGGAAAATAAGCGCCTGGCATTTTGAATATAATTCTGGCAGCTTATCGTCAGCGACCCATCCTAAAAAAGTGATATTTTCTCCTGCCATCTTTTTAAGTTCGTTCTCCAATGGACCAATTCCTACAATAATCAACCTTTTCTTCAAACGGTTGAACGCCTCTATGGCAATATCTATGCGCTTATAGGGTACGAGGCTGGCGACGACGAGAAAGTAATCTTCTAAAGAGCCGGAGATCCTGCACTTTTCTACATCAACCGGCGGATAGACCACCAGGGCATCACGCTGGTAATACCTGGCGATTTTTTCTCTGATATTATCGGAAATAGCAATGAATAGGTCCACAGAGTCGTTACTTTTTAGATCCTGTTTTTTTAGGCTGTCCAGGCATAAAGAAATCAGGAATCTGCTTAACCTGTTGTGCCTTCCGAAATATTCCTGCCTGAATTCCCAGGCATACCTCATCGGTGTCATACAATAACATACGTGCAAGGAATTCTTGGGTTTCCTGAAAAATTTGGCCACACAATGGCTGTTGCTGATCACGGTATCATAACCTTTAAGGTCAAACTGCCTGATGGCGGCAGGGAAAAAAGGCAGCAGCCAGCGGTAATACCTGCCTGAAAAAGGAAATTTTCCCAAAATGCTACTTTTTATCCGGTGCGCGTTTATCAGGGCCGATATTTTGCCCTTTTGGTAAAATAACGTGAATATATCCGCTTCCGGATACATTTCGCAGAAGGCCTCCAGCACCTTCTCTCCTCCGCGCATCCCGTTCAACCAATCATGCACAATGGCTATTTTCATATGCTTTTTGATAGGCGTTTATTGTCAAGCGGGCAGTCTTCTGCCAACTGTACTTGCCGGACATAACAAATCCTCTTTCTGCAAACTCTTCTCTTTTATTCTTATCAGAGGAAAGATCTACTATCGCTTTCTTTAGCTCTTCTAAGTTATGCGGATCAAAATAAAGACAATTGTCCTGATATACTTCGGCTAATGCGGGTATTTTAGAAACTATTACCGCGGTCTTACAGGCCATGGCCTCAAGGGGCGGCAGGCCGAACCCTTCGCAGAGGGACGGCATACAGCAAAAACTGGCAAGATTATAGAAAGAAACAAGTTCTTCCTGGCTGATGTATGGAAAATGCATGATATCCCGGTCTTCGCTTATAATACGCATCAATTTCCCGATCGAACGGGACTTAAGATTGGGTTTTCCGACGAGGACCAACCTGGCGGCGATACTATTCTTAACCTGGCGGTATGCCTCAACCAACAGGCCGATATTTTTATGCGGATAAATATTGCTTACACAAAGAATAAACTCTTTCGGCAGGTTATATTTTTCTCTTATCTCCTCTAGCCTTCTATCCCCGCCTTCGAATGGCCTGAATTCAGGCGCGGGAGCAATATGGGTCACTTCAACCTTTCTAGGAGCGACGTCATAATTATCTAAAATATCTTTTTTCGTGGCAGACGAGACACAGAGTATCTCCTCGGCCCTTGTTATTGCCCGGCGCACAAAAATACTGGCGTAAAAGTGGAGTAAAGGCGTTGAGCAAAATTCCGGGTGTTTAACCGGAATGATATCGTGTATGGTCACTACGTTTTTTTTATTCAGGAAATACGGGATATTGAAATGCGGGAAGTGAACAATATCTGCGTCTAGGTTATTGAATATCTTTGCGGATAATTGTTCTTTCAGCGAATAAATAGGTATATTGCAATCCAAAATAACGATTTTTTTATTGGTGTTGAAAGAAGACAGGTCCCTGGATTTTCCGACAAGAGTAATTTCTTTTATAGACGCGTCGCGGGCGATCTCGGGGATAAGATTCCTGATATACGTCCCGATACCGGAATGGTTGATCATCCTTGCGTCTATGGCTATTTTCATCGGGGAGTTGTTCTTCTAGTGGCGTGATCCTGGTCTATTATTCATGGAGCGGGTGAACGGGATCGAACCGTCATATATAGCTTGGAAGGCTATTGTTCTGCCATTGAACTACACCCGCAAAACATTACAAATCAGTAATAACCTTTTCCTCTTTTAAATGGCGGGAGAAGGCTATTGTTCTGCCATTGAACTACACCCGCGTAAATAAAATGGGCAGGAGAGGATTCGAACCTCTGAAGCACTAGTGCAGCAGATTTACAGTCTGCCCCCTTTGGCCACTTGGGTACCTGCCCGAAAAATTTATAATGGAGCCGGCGAGAGGAATCGAACCCCCGACCCGCTGTTTACAAAACAGCTGCTCTACCAACTGAGCTACGCCGGCGTCGCTCGCTATTTAGAAGGAACTATGAACTTAATTTAATCGCCCGGGGTATTTCAGCAATGATATCAGAAGCAATCATAGCCATCTGAGTCTTCGCTCTAGCCGCCAGGTCACCCGCCAACCCGTGCAAATAAACGGCATATTTAGCCGCCGTAAAATCATCCAGGCCCTGGGCGCTTAAAGCAGCGAGCATGCCGGCAAGCACATCGCCGCTTCCCGCCGTGCTCATGCCCGGGTTACCGGTCTTATTGATATAGCTATTTTTCCTATCGGCTACTATGCTATGATGCCCCTTTAAAATAATTGTTAAATTATACCTGGAAGCGAATTGTTTTGCAATAGTATTTCTGCTCTTTTGGACCGTTTCTATACGCGTATTCAAAAGACGAGCCATCTCGCCCGGATGAGGTGTCAAGATCAGATTATTTTTTTTCTTTAATATCCCCAAGTGCCCGCTTAACGCATTAAGGCCATCCGCATCTATGATCATCGGCAGATCAATGCTCTTAATGACCTTTCTTGCCAGGCCCTGCGTGGATCTATGCTGCGACAGGCCCGGGCCGATAAGCACGATATCCGTATGCCCGGTGAATTCTTTTATCCTGGCGTAAGCCAAGGCACTCAACGTCCCTTCCCTGGTTTCAGGCAAAGGCAAGGTCATTACTTCTTTGGGCTTGATCCTGATTATCGCGGTATTAAGGCTAGCGGGTATGCCCAGGGTTACCAGGCCCGCGCCGGTACACATGGCTGCTTCTGCGCTTAGGACCGCAGCACCCGAAAATTTGGCACTTCCCGCCAAAATAAGGATGTGCCCGAAATCTCCTTTATGAGAATCAGCTTTTCTGTATAACAACCGCGCTGGCAACCGCATAATTTTTGACATGGGAAATAGAGATGTGTATTTCGTAATTTTTCTTGGCACGCCTGAGCAAAGTACAGACAGGCCTGCCGTCCTTATCATTAGAGATCTCGATATCTTTCCAGCTTATTTCCTTGTCCAAAAGCGCCTTAAAGACCGCTTCTTTCGCAGCAAACCTGCCGGCAAGATGCTCATATTTTGTCACGCGGCTCTCAGCATTTTTAAGTTCTTTATCAGTAAAAATGCGCTTCAAAAAATCGTTTCCCCATTTAAGGGATGCCTGGCGCACTCTTTTTACTTCAATGATATCCACACCATTACCTATGACCATTTTAGCTGACCAGCTCCTTCATCTTTTTTACCGCTCTTCCCAGGCCGGTGAACACCGACTGGCAGATAATGCTGTAGCCGATATTCAATTCTTCTATCCCCTCAATTGTTGCCACAGGCACCACATTATCGTAATCCAGCCCATGGCCTGCGTTAACGATCAGGCCCAGGTCTTTGGCGTAATGCACTGCATCCACCAACTCATCCAAATATTTGTTCCTGCTTGCCAAAGAAGCGTTGGCGTATCTACCGGTATGCAGTTCGATCATACCCACAAGTTTACTGGCTGCTTCAATTTGTTTTCTCTGGGGGTCGATGAATAAGCTCACCTCTATGCCTGCGCCTTTTAGCCGGGAAACGGCGTCAGCGACCTTTTGAGCATTCTTCAATACATCCAGTCCGCCCTCTGTGGTCACTTCCTGCCTTTTCTCAGGGACCAATGTCGCCTGATGCGGTTTTGCCAGACACGCCACTTCGATGATTTTTTTACTCGTCGCCATTTCTAAATTTAACTTGGTCTTCACTGCCTTCTTCAATAAATAAACATCCTTCTCCTGTATGTGCCTCTGGTCTTCGCGCAGGTGTACCACAATGCTGTCGCATCCGGCAGACTCGCACAAGATCGCGCAGGAAATGATCTCCGGCTCTATCCCATTCCTTAATTGCCGTAACGACGCAGTGTGGTCAATATTCACGCCCAGCTTTGGCATCTTTATCCCTTTATTATGGCATCAGCTATTTGCAATGCCTCTTTTGTTTCTTTTACATCATGGACCCGCAGGATATGCGCCCCGTTCTTTACTGCCAGGATCCCGGCGGCAATGCTGCCATAAAGCCTTTCTTCGACCGGCTTATCCGCTACCTTGCCGATAAAAGATTTTCTGGATACACCCACCAGCAAAGGAAACCCCAGGCTTTTAAATTCCGCCAGCCGGCTTAAGATCTCCAGGTTATGCCCCAGGGTCTTGCCAAAACCGATCCCCGGATCGATAATGATCTTTTCTTTTTTTATCCCCGCATCAAGTGCAGTATCGACGGATTTATCCAAATACTGCATGATCTCACTGACCAAAGACTGATACTGCGGTTTCTTCTGCATAGAGAGAGGTGAACCCTTTTTATGCATCAATACTACGCCCGCCTTATAACGCGAGATCAGCTTGGCCATTTTATTATTTTTTAAGGCAGAAATATCGTTTATCAAAACAGCGCCGCTGTCCAAGGCCGCCTTGGCGACTTCGGGTTTATATGTATCCACGGAAACAGGTACCTTTATTTTTTTGGCGATTATTTTTAGAACCGGCAAGATGCGCCTTAATTCTTCTTTGGCCGTTACCGGCCTTGCACCGGGACGCGATGATTCAGCGCCCAGGTCAATGATATCTGCCCCGCCCCTTACCCGCTCTTCGATTATTCTTGCGATACGCTGTGGCGGCAGGCCATACAGGCCGTCTCTGGAAAAAGAATCGCGGGTAAGATTAACGATACCCATGACCAGTGTGCGGCGGGAAAGATCAAATCTATGCTTTCCCAGGGCCAAAATAAATTTTTCTTTTTGATAATTCTCCAGCACATTCTCCAGATACCGGGAAAAATTGCTTAGGCCAAAAGGCTGGAACTTAAGTTTGGCGATAAGCTTCTGGTATTGGGAAAGATTGCCCATAAGCAGGCCATCCGTCCTCCTGGTCTCGCCGGTAAGCGAGCCGCGGGCGATAGACACATCTGCTCCGAAAGAAAGCATTTCCTGTTTTAAGATATTTGCCGCGATATTCGAGAGGTTAGTGAACTTAACCAGGCGAGTAGCCGCCTTAGGTAGCATCAGATTGATACCGTAGGCATCGACGCCGATTTCCTGCATTAATCTTTTTATGTCGCGTAACTTCGAGTAAGAGACGACATGCATATAGGTTAAGCGCTTCCGCCTGAGGCGGGAGAAGGAGGATTATTCAAACCTAAAAGTTGTTTTACTTCTTCATCATCCATCACTTCTTTTTCTAGCAGGGTTGTAGCAAGAAGTTTTAGTTTATCACGGTTTTCCGTGAGCATATTTTTAGCCTGTGAATAAGTGTCATCTACTATCTTTCTTATCTCTTCATCTATTCGCCGGGCGGTCTCATCGCTGTAATTTTTCTCTTCGAACATATCCCGGCCCAGAAAAACCATGCCTTCACGCCTGCCCAGGGTCATATGACCCAGATTTTCCGACATGCCAAATTCCATGACCATGCGCCGTGCCATATGCGTGGCCGCTTCTAGATCATTCTGCGCGCCCGTGGTCACTTCGTTCAAGGTTATTTCTTCGCTGGCCCGACCACCGAGCATAACGGTAACCCTGGCCAATAATTCTTTCTTGGTGTAATAATGTTTGTCCTCGACCGGCGGAGTAAAGGTATATCCTCCAGCCAGGCCGCGCGGGATAATCGAAACCTTCTTTAGTGGGTCCGCTTCCGGAATAAGCAAAGATAGCAACGCATGCCCAGCCTCATGGGTAGCGGTAATTTCCTTCTCGCGCTTTGACATAACGTGGCTCTTTTTCTCCGGCCCCATCATTACGCGTTCAATGGATTTTTCCATTTCCTGTTTATCTACCGCTTCTTTATTATTTCTGGCGGCAAGTAAGGCAGCCTCGTTGCAAAGGTTAGCCAGGTCAGCTCCGGAAAAACCCGGCGTCTGGCGGGCAATGGATTTTAAATCTACGTTCGGGGCCAACTTTATCTTTCTTGTATGCACCTTTAATATCGCTTCTCTTCCGGTAATATCGGGAAAACTAACGATGATCTGGCGGTCAAACCTGCCGGGCCTAAGCAGCGCAGGATCCAGGGTATCTGGCCTGTTGGTTGCAGCGATAAGGATCAGCCCTTGCGTCGTATCGAATCCATCCATCTCTACCAACAACTGGTTTAAGGTCTGTTCTCTTTCATCGTGGCCGCCGCCAATACCAGAAAAACGCAGGCGCCCCACAGCGTCTATTTCATCGATAAAAACGATCGCGCCTTTTCCCGAAGCAATGGCCGCTTTCCTTCCCTGCTCAAATAAATCGCGTACACGCGAAGCGCCTACGCCGACGAACATCTCTACAAAATCCGAACCGGAAATGCTGAAAAAAGGCACCCCTGCCTCACCTGCCACTGCCTTGGCGATCAGGGTCTTGCCGCAGCCCGGAGGACCGATCAATAAAACTCCCTTGGGGATCTTACCTCCCAGCTTCTGGAACTTTTTCGGGTCTTTTAAAAATTCGATCACTTCTTTTAATTCTTCTTTGGCCTCGTCCACTCCGGCAACATCATTAAAGGTAATTTTGTCACCCTCGCCTTCGATGTGCATCTTGGGCCTTACCTTGCCGAAAGAAAATAGCCGGCTCCCCATCTGTTCGCCGCGGGACATCAAAAACCACCAGAGCCCGACAAAAAGGATCACCGGCAGAATACTGGCGATTATCCCTCCAAGCATGCTGGCCGGCCGGATGCTGAAATCTTCGACATTTTGCTTAATAAGCTCCAGGAGCCCCTGGTCGTTATCCGGGATATAAACGCGGTATATCTCTTCCTTCGGGGTAACCACCTGAAGTGTGCTATCTATTTTTACGATTGCTTTTATTTCTTTCGGGTTATCTTTGAGTATCCTGTAAAATTCCCCGTAAGATTTCGTCGGAAACCACTTCGACGAAAAAACAAATATGGTCACCAAAGTCAGGATAACCAGAAAAAATACATTGGGGGTCTCCAGGAATCTGGGCTTCGGGGCCTTACCTTTCTTGTGCCTGTTATTCATTCTTGTCATAATTATTTCCTTCCTTTTTGGGAACTTTTATTATAGCCGCAAGTTTCAATAAAATCAAGGAGTTATTGCTATCGGCGCATATAGAAATTTACGGTTTTCTTCTTTTTTTTAGCGGAGATCTCTCCTGGCAGGTCCACGATGGAATTACCCGGCCGGTTAAAAACGAGGTCTTCGACCTCTTTCAAATGCTGAAAGGTGAGCCTCCTTAAATTTCCTTTTAGCTGGGCATAGGCCAGGCGGACAACCAGCCTGAACATGGCCGGGTGGAGCCTGCATAATTTCTCCAGATCAAACCCAACCTGATTATCCTTGCCGATTTTACGGTTCTGCCTGAAAATACGGCTTGCCTGTTTTACCAAAAAATCATAGTCTACTGCCACCGTTGAAGCAAGGTTCGCCAAAACACCCTTGATATTAGGATTATAATCTCTCTCTAAATACGGCAGGAGCTTATTTCTTATTTTATTGCGAAAATAGATGTCTTCTAAATTCGTTTTATCGAGGCGCGCGCTTACCTTCTTTCTCTTTAAATAAGCCTCTATTTCCTTACGGGAAGTTTCTATCAAGGGCCGGATCAGCGAAAAACCATTGATGCGCCTTTTGGGCAAAATAGCATTCAGGCCATAGAGGCCGGAACCCCTGACGATACGCATCAGCACGGTTTCCGCCTGGTCGTCGCGGTTGTGTGCCAGGGCGATCTTATGCGCCTTACACCTCTTGGCTACCCTAAAAAGGAATTCCTGCCTCTTATTTCGAGCTACCTCTTCCAGGGAACCATCTTCGGAAAATTTGGCGATATCTACCCTGCCGATCACTACCGGTAAGTTCAGTTTCTTAGCTAGATCTAAAACAAATTCCCTATCCTTGATGGAATCTTTCCTTAACATGTGGTCCAGGTGCGCCACGCAAAGGTCGATCTTCAGGTCTTTTTTTAAAGCGCTCAATAAATAAAGCAGGGCCACGGAATCCGGGCCACCGGAAACCGCTACCAGCACTGTCTCATGCTTCTGGATAAGCCCGAATTTCTTGATGGTTTGTTTTATCTTCGGAATGAGCATTTTATTTATGCGGTGAGTTTATTAATGAATGGTGGTGGCGACTGGATTTTCCCGACCCAATCTCTTAACTGCTTTGGTCGGGATCCCGTCCCGAATCTCTCTAAAGCAGGCGGGAGAACCACCTATTTAATACTGCTTATTCTTGAAAAAGTGGTGGCGAACAGATTTGAACTGTTGACCTAGCGGGTATGAGCCGCCTGCTCTACCGGGCTGAGCTACGCCACCATTGGCTTACTGTTAGTTCAGCAGCAAACTATATTAGCGTAAAATTATTTAAAAATAAAGACTATTCTCTTAAAGAACAAAAAATAGCCGACTGCCACGGCATTAAGGCAGGCGATCAGGACGACGCCTGCGGATATATCCTTGATGATCTTAAGCAGAACATGATATTTCTCGGTGAACATATCGATGATCAGTTCAATGGCAGTATTAAACATTTCCGCGATAAACACTACGCTGATAGTCACCAATAAAATAATAAATTCAATGCGGGTGATCTCCAGATAAAGGCCGAGCGAAACGGCCAGGATACCGGAGAGCAGGATTATGCGCATATTACGATGGCATAGGAACATATACCACAGCCCCTGGAAAGCGTAACTAAAACTTTTTTTCAAAGGATGGAATTTAAAAATGTTCCTGAATATCTTTTTATCAAAAATGCTCTCTGCCATATTTATTGTTACTTCTTGCGGTATGCGTCTAAATAGGAATCACAATATATCTGCTTATTCAAGATCAGCTCGGAGGTGATCAAGACATTCATTAATTCCTTGTCCAAGGGGTCGAGTATCGCCGCATCAAGCCCTGCACCGATGGCCATGGCCAGAAAGGTGCGGTTGATAATGCTACGGTTACAAGTACCCTGTGAGACATTGCTTAGGCCCACAACGGTCTTGGGCGGGGGATCAGAAATGATCTTAAATTCCCGTAATACCTCCAACACATCCCTGGCCTGATTTTGCGCTACATTTACCGGCAACACGATCGGATCGATATATAAATTCTCGACCGGGAATCCTTTTTCCTGGCAATCTGCTACGATACGCGCGGCCAATTCCAGGCGCCTGTCTTTATCCTGCGGCACGCCTTTTTTATCCAGCGTAAGGCCGATCAATGAAGCGTTGTACTGGATAGCCAAAGGGACCAATATTTCCAATTTCTCGGCGTCCGCAGAAGTAGAATTAATGATCGCCTTATTTTTTACCAGCTTCAGGCCCTCTGCAATAACATTTGCTTTAGTGCTATCCAGCGAAAGCGGTATATCCACTGCTTCTTGCACGGCCTGGATCAACCATTGCATGTCCTGGACCGGATCTTTGGAAACCGGGCCGCAATTTAGATCTAGCGCCCCTGCTCCCCGCGCCACCTGTTCTTTGGCGATGCGCTGGATCACGGATTTATCTTTTTTCTTGATCGCTTCGCCTACTTCCTTATACATCCCGTTCAGCAGTTCGCCGATAATAAACATCTTAGCCCCTCATCAGCTCTTCTATATTTTTCTTTACTATATCGATGGCCTTCGGATGGCGCATCACCAAAATATCCGCACCGGCCTGCAAAAATGCTGCGCTGGTCAATGCCTCCCAGACGATCCCACGCTCCAGGGCCGGGCCCCATCCGGCGAGCTCTTCCTCGGTTGCCCTTGCCTCTTTTGTACGCCAGGTTTCCTGCCCAACAAAACAGATAAAAGGCATGCTTAACATCTTATCGCCCGATAGCGCTGCCAGGCGCGCACGCTCCATAATAGAATAAGCATATTCCAGCCCATATCCTAACGCACCCACCGTAGGATTAATTACAATGCGTTCTGCGGGCATCCCCATATCGGAGATCAAGATATTCAATTGTTTGGCGATGTTGATATCAATAGGCGATTCGGCAATAATGCTGTGGCCGTCAGCCAGGCAGGCCGCAGTGATCGTCTTATAATTATCCTGTGTGACGCTGCCGATAAGGCAGTTCTCTCCTTTAAGGGCCTCGGCGCAGGCAGGCAGGATCAGGTTATCCTTAGCATTATCCCCGCAACCGCTAATGATCAAGGGAACCCCGGCGGCTTTTTTAATTTTTTCTACCAGTGCTGCTATCTCTTCTACGCTCTTATTGCCCATATCCGGGTGTGCAGAAATTAATTTTATTGCAACCAGCTGCGCGCCAAATTCAGTAACACATTTCTTTACCCAGGCAACCGGGTCCTTTAGCACATTGCCGTAAGCAGAAATAAGGGCCTCGGGCCAATCAGCCGGAACAGTATCCCAGACCTCATAAGCCACTACCGGCTTATGCGGCGCACCGCCTTCTTCGTGCAAGAAAGGTAGTGCCTGCTCTTGTCCGACGCTGATCGCCTTTGCCGCTCCGATCTTGACCTGATTAATCACACCTGACCATTTTTCTTTAGCTAATTCGATTGCCATATCTTTTTTGCCATCTCCTTTAGTCTTTCCAGGCCCGCCGAACGATCATCTAAGCCGGCCAGGGAGCTACCGTTAAGGCTCAACTTCAATATTTCTTCATCCTCGGGTAGTTCTCCTAAAAAAACAACATCCTCAAATCCCTTTAAGTTCCTTGCATCAAACGCAGCACGCGCGCGGTTTATCAGAAGAAATTTCTTATTGGTCTTTATTTTCAGTTCCCCTGCCAACGCCAATATCCTTTTTGCGGCACGCAGGCCCGCCTGGGTAGGGTCAGAAACGATGACCAGGCTATCGGCATTACGCATAGTGCGGCGCGATAAATGCTCCAGCCCTGCTTCATTATCGATAACTACGTAATCATAATCCTTGATCAGTTTACCCACCATATTCCTTAAAAGATTGTTTACATAGCAATAGCAGCCCGGGCCTTCAGGCCTACCCATAGTAAGTATGCCATAGCCGGCGGATTCATCCAGCGCTTTCTCAACCTCGTATTCAATGAACCTGTCCTTAGGCATTCCTTTAGGTACCTTGTCCGGGTTCTCGGCGATCTCATCCAATATCGCACCGATGGTCCGCTCTGCTTTTACGCCCAGGAATTCAGCCAAATTACTGTTCGGATCGGCATCTACGGCCAGGACAGAACCCTTGTCCGCCTCTTTTAATATCTTCACCAAAAGGCTGGCAATGGTCGTCTTTCCTGTGCCGCCTTTTCCGGCCAAAGCAATGACAAAACTCATAGCTTAACGCTCTTAAACCTGGTTAAATCAGTATGCGGAAAAAATAAAGCCGCCATGTATTCATCCATATATTTATTATCCACGGATAATTCAAAATAAGTGATCTTCTTGGCCACTTCCTGGGCCTTTTCCATTGCCTGGCAAGAAAGCAGCGCCGAGCGCACACCCGCCAAAGAACTATTGCCTACATAAATAAATTTATCCATGCCCACGTCGGGTAGCAAGCCTATTTTGACCGCATTCTTCAGATCCAGGTACGCGCCGAACCCTCCGGCAATAAAAACTTTCTTTATATCATCGAGTTCAAAATCCATATGCCTGACCAATATCGAGACCGCAGCATAAATAGCCGCCTTGGCACGCTTGAGATTATCGATATCCACTTCGGTAATGACTATATCCTTACCGGTGGACGCCTCCAAGGCAGGAACAACCACAAACTCCATTCCGTATTCACCCTGGCGCACGCGCTGGTGATTTATATTTTTGATCTTACCGCTTTTTTCGATGATCCCTTTTTCCAGCATCTCTGCCAGGAGGTCGATATAACCAGAACCACATATGCCCTGCGGCTTTCCGTCGAGGATCGTCGTATATTTTACCGAATAATCCTTTGCCTCTATTTTTACTTTTTGTATCGCGCCTTTTGCCGCGCGCATGCCGCTAGATACCCCTGAGCCTTCAAAAGCCGGGCCTGCTGAAGCAGCACAACCGATCAGAAAATCGCGGTTACCCAGAATGATCTCTCCATTGGTGCCGATATCTATCAAAAGGCTCAAATCGCTTTCCCGGTCAATACCGCAGGAAAGGACTCCCGCGGTAAGATCTCCGCCCAGATAACTTGCTACACCCGGTATGCAAGACAAGAGTCCACGGGGATTGATCATCAAGTCTACTTCGCTGGCGCGGATATTCGGAATAAAATTAGCCACCGGCACATAAGGCTCCCGGCGGATATACGAAGGGTCGACCCTGAGCAATAAATGTATCATCGTGGTATTCCCGGCACAAAGCACGCAGGTAACATTATTCAGGTCTACCTTGCTTTCTTTCACCAGGTCACCGATGATCTCATTCATCCCGTCGACCACTGCCAGGTGTAATTTTTCCAGGCCATCCGGGTCCTTGGCAAAAATTATGCGCGTGATCACGTCCGGGCCGAATGCCGCCTGCATATTATATTCGATCCTTGTCCCAGCGATCTCTTTGGTTTTCAGATTGATCAACTGGCCGCTGATCGTGGTCGTACCGATATCAAAGGCCATGCCGAAATTTTTATCGGAAGTGTCCCCCGGCTCGATCAGGACTATCTCGGTCGCTAAGCCTCTCCTGCCCAAAGTCACGGTAACCTTCCAATCGGATGAGCGTAATAATTCTCCCAATTGGCGGATATTTGCCAGGCCCGTCTGTATCAGGTCTGTGTGGCCAAGGCTACGCACCGCACGATACAACCTGTCCAAATCACTGACTTTATCATCCAAGGTCGGCTCAGGCAACTCCAGGTATAATTTAGTGGCGAGCGGTGAATGAAGAAATAATTTTTCGCTTTTGGCGGAAAGGCTGAATAACTGCTCTTCCGACTTGGCATAGAGCCCCTTCAACCTCAGGCCGAGTTCTTCTTTACTTAATTTATCCAGCTCTATCCTGGACTCAGGCGGAATTTTTACTTCCAGGTCTGAATGCACGGACGTTGAACATGCTAGATAGTAATTTTTATTTTTTTCCTCTAAGCTAAGCAGGCCCGTAGGCTGGGCAACCACATTTCCTTTTAATAAAACCACCTTGCAGCGGCCGCAGACGCCATCTCCGCCGCAGGCAGAATTGATATGTATGCCGGCTTTTATGGCAGCGGCAAGGATAGTCGCACCCTGCTCAACCTCACATTCCAGGTTATCGGGAAAAAATTTTATTTTGAAAGTCTTCACCCCGCACCTTTTAATTTTTACACCCGCACCATTCTAAAAAAGGTGCGGGGTTCATTATTTCAGGTTTTTCAGGAAGCTGGGTATGCCAGACGCCTCTTTAGGGCCGACAACAACCTGCCAGCCAGATTTTTCTTCGAGGTCTCCGCTCATCACCGCGACATAACCGGGGATGATGATCCGCTTATGACCAACTTTATCTTTAACCCCGAATTCCTCCAGGGAACTGGCGATTTTTTCCGGCGTAAATTTCTCCGCCGCCCAGGCGGTAAGCACGGACATACCTTCGGTATTTACGCTCATGATATAAGATGGTGTCTTACTTGCTTCAACCTCGCCCAATACTGTGTAGTAACTGAGCGAAAAATTAGTGGTGACCAAAACCGGCGATTTTTCATCCGCCTGGCCGATAGGATAAAGTTTCGGCTCTATCTGCAGCGGCTTCTGCGGATCAGAATAAATATTCTGGCGTAGCGTCAGGAGGCTTAAGGCCTGCCAGGGCTCTGCCCCCTCTAAGAGCACTATGGAAGCGTATTTGGCAATATAATCCGCCGCCTCAACTACCTGTAGATACGGGTCCTTTTCTCCGACAATAACCAACGTAGGATAACCGAAAGAACGATCTTTTTTCTTTAAGGCCAGGCGCCGTATCTGGGTGAGATCCCAGATTTTTTTGGCTAAGGACTTGCTGGCAGTATCCAGAACCAGATCTTCCAGACCCTGTTTTTTCAAATCTTTGGTCAGATTGGATATCTCCTCCAGCGAGGGCGATGCGACAACAAGAGAAGTCTTGTATTCCAGAGCGAGTTTGGCGAAATCCGCGATATTTTGCGCACTCTGAGGATGCAGCAACGGCTTTCTTGCACCGATCAAACCCAGGGCCTCTTTCTGCGCCTGAAGATCAGAACTGATCAAAACAAGTTCCAGCTGCGTAGCGGCCGAAACTTTCTTCACTACATCGAGAAACCTTTTCTTATCGGAAGTTTGGCGTATAGCGGCCAGATTGGCTTCTAGGGCCTGGCCTACGCGTTCGAATTTCAGACGGTTTATTTTGCTTATCTTAACGTCTATTTCCTTATCGCTTGAATTATCATCGATGATAAAGCCTATGGCCGCAGGATGATAAAACTTATCTTCATGCCTGAACAAAACGGTTTCATTGCCTAATTCGATTTTTTTGTCTTTACCTATGACCACCAGGCGTATGGGTGCCAGGCTCGACTCTTCCAGCACCAGTTTTGCCTCTTTGCTTAAATAAGGGCATTTATCCAGTGGCACTGCTTTTTTGGCCAATTGCATGGCAAAGGCCAGGCACGTCGGAAAACCGCATTCGCGGCAATTGGTTTTAGGAAGCAACTTATAAATATCCAGTCCGGATAAAGCCATTTTTACTCCTGATTTTTAAGGTTAAATATTTTAAGGCCGGCTGTCTTATACAGCTTTTTTGCCAACGATTCTGCATCCTGGTGCGTCTTTGTCTTTTCCAATATTTTTACGATATCATTTTTCAGGCGTAAGGTTGCCTTTTTTTTATTAATGCAGTCACTAACTTCTATTTTTATGCGGGTAGCGCTGAATTTCGCGATATTTCCCTTGCCGAAAGTAGCCCCGGTAGATAACTGCAGGCCGTCAATAAGGCAGGACTTGGGCTTCTGATCAACGCCCCAAACTTTTACCTGAAGGCCAAAATACTTTTTGCATTTTAGATTTTTTAAAGCGAGCTCTCCGGCCAAAAGGCCCAGGACCAGATACGGCCCGAGATGGCCGTGAAAGATCTCCGCTTCTTTTATGCCAATACGTTTCATCTGTTTATTAAGGAAGCGAAATAACCCGCACCAAAACCATTATCGATATTCACCACTGCAACTCCCGGAGAACAACTATTGATCATGGTCAACAACGCGGAAAGCCCGGAAAAACTTGCGCCGTAACCGGAACTGGTAGGCACAGCAACCACCGGGCAAGCGACTAATCCGCTTACCAGGCTCGCCAAGGCCCCCTCCATGCCTGCCACAACGATAATGACGCTGGCCTTTTTTAGAAGGCCCAGGTTATCCGCCAATCTGTGGGAGCCTGCTACACCGACATCATAAAGTTTGATCACCTTCTCACCCATCACCTTCAGGGTGATATAGGCCTCTTCGGCCACGGGGATATCTGCGGTTCCCGCGCTGATCAACAAAACAGGATTTTTTCTTTTTTTAGTTGTTTTTTTCCCTTGATAGGCGATTTTCCCCAGAGGGTCATATTCCAATCCGGGAAAATGTTTTTTTAGGCCGGACCACGCATCTTTTTCCAAACGGGTAAGTAAAAGTGGCTGCTTGTGCCTTGCAAGTTCGCGGACAATACCGATTATCTGTTCCCTGGTCTTACCCGGGCAATATACGACTTCAGGGAACCCGCGGCGTTTGAATCTATCTACATCGACCTTGGCAAAGCCCAGATCGGTAAAACCCTTCTTTCTCATTAAGCTAACTTCCCTTGAATATAACCGCCAGCATGATCAAGATTATGATACCGGCAAGGATATAAAAATCGTTGAAATAGAAGAAATCGGCAAGCCTATCCCTGAAAGGATATTCGTTCAGGGTCAATCGCTGCTTATCGGAGATACGGGCGTATTTCATATAGGCCTCGACCTGTTCTTTTTTAAAACGCAGGTACACCCCTCCCACCTTGTAAGCAGGCAGTTGCCCGCTTTCTGCGAGCTTAACCACTTCGCTTTCATTCACCCCTAATTTCTGGGCCACGTCCCGGATAGTCAATAATTTTTCAGCCATTTTTTGTCCCGTTTAAGAATATTTCCTGCGCGATCAGCTTACCTTTTCCTTGATAATCCAGCTATCAATGGCTTTTCGCTCGAATTTCCAATCATTGCCTTCCTTGGTCGCAGGGATCTTACCGTTATTGGCCCATTCCAGAATGGAATTCAATTCCACTTCCAGGTAGCGGGCGAGCTCTTCGGCATTAAAATAATCGTGCAACATATGGCAGGTACCCTCGATGATCGCACCTTCCGCCACATTCAGCTTGGCAGGGATCATCTCCCCCTGCATGAACGCAGTGGGTAAAAGCGTCAAGCGCTCTTTGGCGATCACCTTACCCTTTACTTTCCCGCCGATAACAATGTTGTCCCCGGTAATATCCGCAAGGACCACGGCGTTTTCTCCAATAGTAAGGTTACCTTTTGTTTCCAATGTCCCTTCGAATTTTCCGTTTATGCGTAAGTTCACTGCTTCCTTGAAATTCAGGCTCCCCTGCATGGAAGCATCTACGTCCAGAATCTTATCTTCTGTTCTTCTGCGCAGTGCCATAACGACACCTCCTAGTTAGTAGTATTGGATTCTTCTTTACCGAACACAAATTTTTCGACGTGCCTTAAGAAAAGTAGGACGATCAAAGCAAGGATACTGGAAATTATTGCAGCGAAATAAAAACCGCAGCCTACGGCCAAACCTATCCCTGCGACGATCCAAAGGCTTGCTGCGGTAGTTAAACCCTTTACTGCCTCACCACTGCGTATGATCGCTCCTGCGCCCAAAAAGCCGATGCCCGTGATCACTCCGGCGGCGATACGCGCTGGATCAAGCGAGGATTTGTCTTTATATATATCAAAAATGTAAAGGGATGTCAACATAATCAAACACGAGCCCATACAGACCAAAATATGCGTCCTTAAACCGGCGGTCCGGCGGTGAAGCTGGCGTTCCAGGCCGACCAGGCCGCTGAGCAGTACCGATAACAACAGACGGATAAATATACTATAGGACGTAAGCATTCCTGCCTCCTTTAAAGAGTTGGAAACCCAATCCTGCGACCATGGCGGCATTATCGGTGCAAAGCGGTTTCGCAGGTAAATGTACGTTTATACCCTTTTGGTGCCCCAGGCTCATAAGCCTTTCGCGCAAACACGCATTAGCCGCAACTCCGCCGCCGACAAAAAGCTCATTGATCCGGTTCTTTTTGCAGGCAGCAAAAGACTGCTCAACAAGGGCATCTACTACCGCCGCCTGGAAAGAAGCGGCGATAT
>JAQUNK010000005.1 GCA_028717645.1 Candidatus Omnitrophota bacterium | reverse complement strand
TGCTTCATCCGGGCGTCAGCTTTCATTATAAAGCTTAGAAAGCTTTTCCAAGATCATACCTGCGTAGGCATGATCTGGCCCCAGCTTATTTTCGATTATCGTCAGGGCGCGTTTATAGAGAGACTCAGCATCTTTATACTTCTTTTCAGAGGCGTAGACCTCGGCAAGGTTACTTAATGCAGCCGCTACGTCCAGGTGGCTGGGACCCAGGATCTGTTCTTCTATCTCCAGTGATTTCTCGCATAATGGTTCAGCCTCGCCGTATTTGCCCTGGGAATAGTATAAATAAGCCAACGTACTAAGGGAAAAGGCCACTTCGCGCGTATTGGCGCCAAATATTTCTTCCGCCTTTTTCAGGGCATCTTTTGCCATATCCACAGCTTCTTGCGGCTTGTTTTGCTGAGAAAGCGTATTTGCTTGTTGAATAAGGTCATTCCAGGTCTTTTCTTTTTCTTTTGGTACTTCTTGGGAATAGACAGGAGTTAATAAAAAAAGAGCAAACAAAGAAATAAAAGCTATCCTTTTCATTTTTTTTAAACCTCCTTAATGGGATTATTATTTAGCATAATGATTAATTTTACATCATCCACGGTAATTATCAATCGATTTTATAGCTTAGGAGCTAGGCTTAATATTTACGCCGGCAAATCTTTCCAGCCCCCCTGATTCTTGTATCCAGCCGTTATGCAGGCCGCAATCTTGCATATGCGAGATTGCTTCAGCATATTCTTCCTGGGTGACGCGCCGGCCCAGTTCTGCAAACTCACCCGTCTTATAACAGGGAAAATATTGGCTCATCAGGCTTATATAGGTATCTTTTGAGATTTCTTTTGCGATAAAATTGAGAATATCCGCGGTACCGGAAATATTATTTGGCATGACCAGGTGCCTGATGATCAGGCCTTTTTCGATGATACCCGAACTATCTATCTGCGCTATTCCCGTTTGTCTATGCATTTCTTTAACCGATTCTTGATTTAGGCTTGGGTAATCAGGGGCCTGGGAATACTTGATCGCTGCATGGCTACTTGCATAGCGCATATCCGGTAAGTAGATGTCCACTATTCCTTCCAACAGGCGTATTATCCTGGGTAGCTCATATCCGGAGGTGTTGTATATTATAGGGATATCTAGCCCCCGGGAGGCAGCAATGCTTAATGCCTTTAAGATCTGTGGCATGATATGGGTTGGCGTGACCAAATTAATATTATGGCATTTTCTGTCTTGGAGCTTAAGCATTATGTCAGCCAGCTCCTCTATCTCTACCTCTTTGCCTTCAGAACACTGGCTAAATTCGTAATTTTGACAATAAACGCAGCGCATATTGCAGTTTGAAAAAAAGATGGTACCGGAACCTTTTGAGCCTGAGATCGGCGGCTCTTCCCCCCTATGCGCCAGCCAGCTGTAAACTACCGGTTTTAACCCGGTTTTACAGAATCCTTTCTTATCTTTCAAGCGGTTGACCTTGCAAGCCCTTGGGCAAATTTCGCAGTTATTCAGCAATTCAAGGGCTTCGTCAGCTTTTTTTTCCAAGTGTGAGGATTTATGTAATCCGATAAAAGAAGGGATCATTTTATTTGCTGGTAGTAGATCTCCCTTATTTTATTGAAAGTATTGATATAATTTTGTGTTTTATAATCGGGATACGTCCATTCATAACTTTGGAAGGTTTTACCTGTGTAAGATAAGGTCACCTCTGCGTAGATGCCACGGGAGAGATAAATACGGTGGTTATAATCTTTAGTAGTGGCCAGCACCAGCTTAGCGAGGCTTAGATATCCAGGGTCAATATTTATTGTTCTTTTACTGTGCAAAGCGAATTTTGCTTCGATAGAGTTGGTAAATATTTTGATCTTTGCAATGGCGCAGGGTTCAATCAGCCTTCCAAAACTTAAAAAGTACTTTTTAAGGCCGCTTCCCATCTCTTTTTCGTAGTATTCCGTAAAGCCGAATTCAAAGCCTTCTGATTCAAAGTCTATTTTTCCAAAGCGGCGTGCGAGTATTTTTTTTACCTTTTCATAAGCTGAAGGATTATTGGTGATGAGGCCGATAATAAGTTTGACGTTTTCTGGATAGGCGATCTTACCCATTTTTTGTTTTTATTAGTTTTGAGGTGATGAGGCGAGTGTATTGCGTTTTACAAATAAGAAATATGCTGCTGGATATAGTGTTTGAGTCTATCGGCATTTCTTTTGCTTATTTCATTGAAGAAGATGGCTATATTGTAGCCGGTCGGTACGGCGTTTTCAGTGCGTACGACTACACCTTTACAGGATATTTCTTCTTTTGTTCCGGATAACCCTATAAGTACGGAGAGCTTTGTCATGGGCCTGATATATTTGTCTACATGGCAATAAGCTCCGCCACCGCTGATATTCTTGGTTGCGGTGCTAAAATCAACGTCTTTTAAGCAGATACTTAAAGGAAGGTCTTTTTCTACGCGGGGGTGTTTGCGCTTTTCCCTGGTTATAGGCTTGGTCATGCTAAGCGGCGGGTGTTTCTTTCTTGGCCTCTTCTGCCTTCTTGGCTTCTTCTGCCTTTTGGGCCTCTTCGGCTTTTTTCGCCTCTTCTGCCTTGGCTTCTTCAGCCTTTTTCGCTTCTTCTGCTTTTATTTTTGCGATAGCTTTACGCCAACATTTTTTCGTACAATAATATTTGCCATTACGATAATAAAGCTTTAATTTCTTAAGTGGCTTGCCGCAGCCAAGGCAATTAGTTTGTTTTTCGGCCTGTGGTTTTTCCGGGGTTGTTGGATTTGGGGTACCTTCTGCCATTTTCTTTTTATCCTTTCTTTATCATTTGGAATAAGCGCTCGTCGATAAAATCAGCCAACTCGCACCTTTCTTTGTAGTTTATCTTTGTGAATTCTAAGCCTATTCGGTAATTGTCACTATGTGCCATTGCCTGCGACCAAACAACCCTCCCTACGGGGTTTACGGTCTTTAGGGGAATTCCTATTTCCAGCCGTATATTTGTTGCCGGGGCAATGAACTTTTCCGCAACAAAACCTAAGCCGCTGGCGCTGATGTCTTTTGTTCGAGCTGCTGAAACATGCCTTTGTCCGATTACATGGTAGCGAAAAGGCAATTTTGTGTAAATCCGGGGAAATAACCTCTTTTCTAGTGGGATCGTTTTCATGTTTAGGACCCCCCGTTAGATTTTCAGTTTACCAGCGTTTTTTAACCATTTTTAATATAGCACATCAGACTTTAAATATCAATAGCCTAAAAGTATTATTTAAACCTATCTGCTATAATTCTCCTGGCTAAAGGGATAGGAATATTTTCTTTTGTAACGGCCCGGCCGATATCTTTTACCAGGACGAATCTCGTGCGTTTGCCGATGAATTTTTTATCATAATAAAGCGGGGTTAGAATATCTTTCAGGGCAACACCTTTTATTTTTATGGGCAGTCCGTAAGACCGGATGAGCGTTGTTGCTTTTTCAAGTTTATGCTTATCTAATATTTTTAGGCGATGGCTCATTTCCAGGGCACAGACCATGCCGATAGCTACTGCTTCTCCGTGGTTATATTTTCTATATCCCGAACCACTTTCAATGGCGTGGGCAAAGGTATGGCCAAAGTTCAATATCGTCCGCAACCCCTTTTCTTCCTTCTCGTCTTTTTCTACGATTCTGGCTTTTATGCTGCTTGAACGTGCAATTATGAACTCCAATGCTTTTTTATTTTTAGCCAAAATATTCTTTCTGTTTTGTGCTAAGAAGTCGAATAAGATCTTATCTTTTATTATCCCATATTTGATAATTTCAGCCAGCCCTGCGCGCATTTGTCTGGCATCCAGCGATTGTAATAAAGAAATATCGCTTAAAACCAGGCGCGGCTGATAAAAAGCGCCGATGATGTTTTTCGCCTCTTTTAGGTCCACAGCGGTTTTTCCGCCGATACTGGCATCGACCTGGGCAAGAAGTGTGGTAGGCACCTGGATATAAGGTATGCCGCGTTTATATATCGAAGCCACGAATCCGGTAAGGTCGCCTATCACCCCTCCGCCGAAAGCCACTAAAAAGATCTTTTTTGATTTACCGGTTTTTACGATATCCTCAATTACTCTTATTGCTGTGTGTATAGACTTTGTTTTTTCTGTTTCTGGCAGGAGTTTAAATTTAAAATCTATGCCGTTTTTCTTCAGCGTTTTTTCTAATAGCCTTCCGTATCTATCTTTGATGGAGCGGTGCGTGATGATATATGCGTAGTTTCCCAGTCCAGATTTTTTGATGATCCCCGCTGATCCTGTGATCGTTCCGTCAGAGATAATGATATCGTAGCTTTTTTCTTTCAGGTTCACTTTTATGATCTTCATTTTAATATGGCACTCCAAATAACCTCAGCATAAGAGCCAAAAGCGGGCTGATGAATACCCATAATGTTCCGGTAAAGATCAGCAGCATTAGGATGATAAAGCCAAAAGGTTCTAAAGATGCATATTGCATGGCTAATTGTTGAGGTAAAAGGCCCATCAGGATCCTTGAACCGTCTAGCGGCGGTATGGGCATAAGATTAAATACCGCCAATACTGCATTTATCACGATCAACTGGACCATTATTGAATTGGCAAATGGACCCAAAGGAACAAGCCTTAATATTATACTGGCTATTGCCGCAAAGATTATATTCGAAAGCGGACCGGCCAGGCCTACCCAGATTATGTCCCGGCGAGGATTCCTCAATGCAGAAAAATTTACCGGTACGGGCTTGGCATAGCCGAATAAGAACCTGCCTCCTGTTGAGAAGAACAGCAATAAAGGCAGGATGATCGTTCCTACGGGGTCTATGTGAGCGAGCGGATTGAGGGTGAATCTTCCCGAATACTTAGCTGTTGGGTCCCCTAATTTATACGCTGCCCAGCCATGGGAAAATTCGTGTACGCTCATGGCAATGATGAGAATGGCAAAAGAAATGAGTAGTTCTATGATCCGGGGAATGCTCAATTTAACTTTTCTAACTCTTGGACCTCTATTACGGGATATTCCTGATTGGGCAGGTCCGTGATTAGGAATCCTTTGATTCTGACTCTCTGGTTGGCGTACATATTGAATTTATATTTATTTCCCGTCAACAGATATGACTTATTATCATTGGTAAATAATTTATGCGTGATTTTCTGCCTGAATAAACCAAGGGTCTTGCCTCTGTCATAAATTGTTCCTTCCAGGTCCAATATGTTTTTTGTTTCTTCTTTCTTTTGGTAAACCGGGGCAGGGGAAACCATCTTTTCTTTTTCAACGGATAACTCCGTTGCCTTCACCACGCTTTTATGTATCCAGCCGTGGGTTTCTTCGGTGGGTTCTATCAGGTACCAGCTATCGGAGAAACTAATTATGTTGACCGATTCGCCTTTTTTTAATTTACCCAGGATCGCTGCTTTGGTATTCGGCTTAAGCCGCGCATTCACGTTTTCGCTGTTTACTACCCCTATTTTTTCGCTCATCGCGCTGATATATTTGGCAAAAACATAACAAGGGGCAGATTTAGGCAGGGTTATTTTATACCAATCATAGAAGTCCTTTACTACCAATACGGTTTCGCCTTTATTTAACTTGACGATTACTTCCGCATTTACCGTAGAATCCGTGCGGACATTGACTCCCTGCGTTACTACTGAGACATAGAAAGGGAACTTTTCTTGAGAGAAAGCGCTATAGGTAGAAATAAGTCCTAGTACCGATAGAAACAAAAAAACTTTTATGGCCTTCATTTTTTTTAAAAAGTTATTTTTTACCGGTTTTTGCTTCGGCTCCCGGTTTTGCTGCTCCTGGCTTTGCTGCAGGCGCTGCCGCTGCTGCTGGTGCTGCGCCGACTGTCCCTTCAGCTGCGACTTTTTCTGCCTTCTCTTTCTTTATTTTCATTCTGACTATTTTTACTTTTGGCAGGCCAAAGACTTTGTCGCCTTCTTTCCACTGGCCTTTATCCAGCATCATTTTTAACCTTTCGCCGCGGCCTAAGACCGTTCTATGTTTTTTACCTTTTTCTGAAGAACCTAATGACGGATGTATCGACATGTTATAATCTCCTTAGTAGACAATCTTGATAATTTTTCTTTAATTTCTCCAGAGAGATCAAAGCTTGTTTTTTACTGGAGTAGTTTCCTACGCAGACGATCAGATAGCTGCCTTTATTCAAAACGATCGATGCAAGACCTCGCTTCTTAAGTGACTCCACCTCCTTTAATGCCTCATTCTTTGCTTTAAAGCTGGCAACTTGTATGGTGTATGCCGAAGAATTAATTTCTGTTTTTTGGACCTGCTCAGCCTTTTTATCCTGCCTGGTTTGAATATTTTGTTTAGGCATGGTTTTTGGTTTATTGGCCTTGGGCTTTACGGCTGCGAGCTGTTTTACCGGAAGCAAAACGCGTTGGATCTTTTCATTTCTCGGTAGTTCTATTTTTTGGGGTTGTGATGCTGCCGGTACTGGTTCACTTTGCGGTAAAACCTCGCTTCTATTCATCATTGCCAGATCCAGGTGTCCGGAGTCAATCCTACGTAAACTTATTTTTTTTCCGCGTTCAACTCCGAGAGAAAAAGAAATCAATCCCATAATGAACAGGCTGATTACAGCGAGAATGATTTTTTCGTAGGCCCGGATGCGGGTTAAAAATGAAAGCCGATGCTCCCTGGGTTTAGGATGGGCATAATTATTATTGCTGGAAAATATTTCTAACTGTTCGGCTTTCTTTTGCATCTTTTATATTAGTTTATAATACTCTATATTTATTTTACCTATTTTACGTTGTATTTCAAGTATTTTTTTAAATTTAATTTCTTCGCTATCTTTAAAAACGCCTCAACCACAACCGGGTCAAATTGTGTACCGCTCTTATTTTTGATTTCATTTAAGGCATTCTCTATGGTCATTCTTTCCCGATAAGGCCGGCCATAAACCATGGCTTCAAAAGCATCCGCCACTGCCATGATGCGTGAGCCCAGGGGGATCTGTTTTCCTTTTAGCCGCGACGGATATCCGGTGCCGTTAAATTTTTCATGATGATGCATGATGATAGGGATCGCCGGTTTCAATATCTGCAGGTGCCTGAGCATTTCTACGCCTTTTACGGGATGATGTTTGATGATCATTCTTTCTCTGGCAGTCAGTTTTGTGGTCTTGGTAAGGATCTCCATCGGGATGTCTGCCTTACCCGCGTCGTGGAGCATGCTGGCGTATTGCAGGCTCTGTACGGAGCGATCGTCAATCTGCATCTGATGGGCTATGGCCGAGACCAGGCGGCTGAAATACGGGGAGTGCGTGTATTCTTGGGGTACTCTTATGTCAAGGAGCGTCACCAACGATTTGATGCTACCCATGATTATTTTTTCTTGTTCCTTATAAAGTTGCAGGTTCCTTATTCCGATGACCATGGGCTCCATTAGTGTCATCATTATTTCCTGGTCGTATACATCAAAAGGCTTTTCTTTCTTTTCGCGGCTGATATAAATGAGGCCGATGACATCTTCGGCGATAAGCGGAATATACAGGCCGTGATTATGCCTTAACGAAGTGGCACTCTTCACGATATTCATTTCTATTTTATTTAGGATAGGCAACTTTTTTTCGCTTACCGTTATTTTTTTCTTTTTGACCACACATTTTAAAACCGAATATTGGCGGGTCGGGTCAACCAGCATGATCATGCAATACTGGGCGTTGAAGATTTGGCAGAGGGTCTTAGAGAGGCGCATGATCAGATCATGTAGGTTAAATGTGGAGATTACCAGCCGGTACATGCTATGAATTGCTGAAACGACTGCCTTATACTTTTTCGTCAGGATCGAATAACTTTTTATACTCATCTAATGCGCACCTATCTGTCATTGCTGCGATATAATCGCAGACAACTTTATGCTGGCCATCTTCGGCTATTCTTTTTACTAATTGAGGCGGCAGCAATTTTATATTATGTTTGTCTATATACACATCAAAAAGGCCCTGGATGAACCTTTTTGCCCGGTTTGACATCCGAAATACCCGCCAGTTACTATATAGTTTTTCGGATAAAAATTTTCTTAAGGGGTTTCTTAAACTTTGCATGGAATCGCTGAAGTTTACTACTCTTTTTTTGAGGCTCTTAGCGTCCTGTACGGAGTTTATATTCAGCCTTTTTATCCTGTTTTCTGTTTCTTGGATCAGGTCCGTAACCTGATTATTGATCAGTGATTTGATCACCTGGAATTTCATTTTTTCCTTATCCAGCTCGCCGTATTTTTTATATATTTGCTTGTAAGCAATATCCCAGAGTTCGATCCCCTTTCTTAAATCCCCTTCTTCCAGCAGGCCGGAGGTCAGGCCGTCGTCCAGGTCATGGTTATCGTAGGCTATTTCATCGGCGATGTCCACTACTTGTGCTTCGAGGGTCGGCATCTTATTCGGGTCGAGTTTTCCTTTTTCTACGCCGGCATCGTACTTAGAAGTATGTTTTTCTATCCCTTCCCTCACTTCCCAGGTTAAATTGAGGCCGGGAAACTCCGGGTATTTACTTTCCAGGCGCGTAACTATTCTTAGGCCTTGGGCATTGTGGTTAAATCCGCCGTGGCCCTGCATGAGCTCATTAAGGGCCTCTTCACCCGCGTGCCCGAAAGGCGTGTGCCCTAAATCGTGTGCCAGGGCGATCGCCTCTACCAGGTCGCCGTTCAATTTAAGTCCGGCGGCGATAGTGCGTGCAATTTGAGAAACTTCCAGTGTATGCGTCAAGCGGGTACGGTAATAATCGCCTTCATGGATGACGAATACTTGAGTTTTATACTCCAGGCGCCTGAAGGCCGCCGAGTGGATTATTCTGTCTCTGTCGCGCTGATAGCATGAACGGTAAGGATGTTCCGGTTCTTTATAATCCCTGCCTTTCGAGAGGCTGCTTTTTGCCGCATAAGAAGCAAGGTATTTGTCTTCGTACTCTTTAATCTGGTTTTGTGTAAGCATTTTTTAGCTTTTTATAAAGTTCGTTTAAGGATTGGGAGATCACCTTTGTTTCTGCGCAGATGGGCATAAAATTCGTATCTGCCTTCCAGCGTGGTACGAGATGAATATGCAGGTGCCCTGCGACTCCGGCACCGGAGACCTCTTTTAGGTTTATCCCTACGTTATATCCATGGGGTTTAAGGACCTTATCCAGCAACTTCTTGGTTTGTAACAGGGTTTTAAATAAATCCAATACTTCTTTCTCAGAAAGGTTCTCAAGTTCGCTTTCGTGGCGGTTGGGTGAGACCATCACATGGCCGTTGTTATAAGGAAACGTATTCAGCACGGAAAAAGAATGCTTATTCTTGATAATGACAAAATTTTTCTTGCCCTTTACTGCGGCGCAAAATATACAGCCTTTTTTCTTTTTTCCTTGGATATATTTTATGCGCCAGGGCGCCCAAAGGATGTCTGTTTTCATAACTTTATGATCTTAGCGTTAATTGATCCGTTAATTTCCAATATACCATAAGAATTGTACTCGGCAAATACTTTATCCATCGCACTACCGGGGTTAAAATAAAGAATACCCTTCCTTTTTTCATTTACAGGGTAATGCGAGTGCCCGAAAACAATGACGTCCACTTTGTCCTGCTGGAAGGCATCGCTCAATAATTCCATAAGCTTGGCGGGATTTCCCGAGCCGTGCATCAGCCCGATGCGGTATTTTCCGGCCTGGATGATTTCTTTTTCGTTCAATTTCTGTTTCACTTCCTGAGTATCCATATTCCCGCGCACGGCATAGACCGTTTTACAGACCTTTTTTAGTTCATCCAGTACCGAAAGGCTGATCAGGTCTCCGGCGTGCAGGACCATATCTACAGTCTTAAATTCATCCAGTATCTTTTTAGGCAGATGCTCGGATTTTTGTGAAATATGCGTATCGGAAATAATGCCTATCTTCATACGACAATGCGTGATTTATTAAACAGGTCGAGAATGAAATTCAGATTATCGAGGTCCCAGGTCAATATTTTTTCTTCCAGGGCCTTTAAGCGTGCATTTGAATCAATACTTATGGGTGAGACGATGATCTTTTTCTGCATCCGGTTGCTCTTATATTTTTTGCATTCCACGGCAAATTCCGTTATGTCTTCTTCCGTGATCGAGCCGTCTTTCAGTGCAACTATCCACAGATCCTCGCAGGATCTGCCCAGTAGGCCATCTTTGATGAATTTTCCGCTGAACCGCAAAGGCTTGATCTCTCTGAATTGCGTAAGCTTGATCCTCTTTCTATCCATAGGAATGGATTCGTCTCCGAATAATTGCAGTAGCTCTAGCATGCGGTTGAGCACCGGCCGGTGGGAATCCTTAAGGAATTCCTGCATCATTTCTACGATCTTATTCCTGAAAAGGTTGACCTGATTTCTGGCATCGGCACTAAATGTGGAATTCTTTTCCTGGTAAACAAAACGCAGCCAAAAACTGAATAACCGGTCCCCTATCTTGAAAAAATCTCCGTAATGCTGGAGTATGTCCAGTTCTACCAGCCGGTTTATTTTTGGGATAAGGTATTTCTTTTGTTTACGTAGGCCCGTGGTCAGGTCTTTGATGCGGTTATGCCCCGAGGATATAAGATAAAGTATACGGGCGTATTCCTGGTTCAGGCCTTCTGCGGCGAAATTTTTCAATTGGTTAGAGAACCTTAAGTTCAGGACGCCCATTTCGTCGAACAGCGATTCTTTAAGGGACAGGATCAGTATTTCTTCGGATACCTCTTTTCCTTCTCCGGAGACGGCGAAGTTTTTCAAAAGGTCCTGGCAAATGACCTTAAGGTAATAAGGATGCCCGCCGGTAAAATGCACGAGGAAGCTGCGGTAACATTTTGCAAGGCCTAAGGGCTGGATAAACTTTTGGATAAACTCATCGCTTTCTTTTAGGCTGAAAGGTTCCATTTCCAGCGTTTCGAAATTGCCGAACAGCAGCGATAGGTTCTTGGAAAGTATCTGCTTTGCCCTGTGTTTGGCGGAGCTAAGCAGTATATACATGGTATTTTTTTGCGAAATCAAGGCCTTGGACCAGATCTTATAAAGGTTCTTAACACCCAGGCTCTCCAGGTTCTGGAATTCATCGAAGATGATCAGGCAGGTCTTGGAAGTTTCCTTATTTATGCTTTCAGAGAGGCCCAAGAGGTTATTCAGAACAAAATCTTTCCTGTTATTTTCTTTTGATTCCAGGATCGCCCTTATTTTTTCGACTGTTTGGGGTATATATTTTTGTGACTTAGAGATCAGGTATTCTAGGTCTTCCTTGAGTTGTAATTCGCTATTCTTGAGAAAATTATATAAAAGTGCTCCGATAAAACGCCTCAGGAAATAATCCAGTGGTTCCTGCTTGATCTCTAGGTATACCGTGATGACGTGGTTATCGTAGAAGCTTTTTAAGAAATTCAATATCAGCGAAGTTTTCCCGAGAGATTCATCTGCGACGATAGCGATATTCTGCCTGAAGCCTTGCCTCAGGCCCTCTGCACGCTTGGCGATGATCTCTAAATAGTTTTTTCTGGCAAAAAAAGTTTCCATTTATTGCGGTAAATAGTAATAAGGGTTTTGCGGTATATGTTTTTTTCTGATCTCGAAATGCAAATAAGGAATATTATCTCTGCCGGATATGCCTACCTTGGCGATGATCTGGCCCCGCTTGACATTGTCTCCCGGCTTGACCAGTATTTCCGAATTCCTGGCATAAACTGTGGAGAAGTTCTCATTGTGCTGTATTATCAATGTTTTACCGAAGTCTCTTAGGTCATCGCTTAAGAAAATGACCTTTCCGCTTTTAGCTGCCGCTACCAGGCTGCCGTAATTCGCTTTTATGTCCAGGCCTTTGCTCAGGACGCTGCCTGATGACTGGTTGAAATAGGTCAATACAGAGCCTTTTACCGGCCAGATAAAATCTTCATTTACGCCTGAGGCTGCCCTTAGGCCGGTTATCTTCTTCGGGATAAACAGTGTTTGCCCTGCCTGAATACGGGAATTGCCTGAAAGATTATTTACCCTGACCAATTCATCCAGGTCCAGGCCGTATAGTTTAGAAATGCTCCAGAGGGTCTGGCCTTTTTCTACGCGATGGTAGATGCCCGGTACGCCCTGAGTCTTCATACCCGCGGGCGGTACGCTTGCGCAGCCAAAAATATAAAGCAAAAAGAACGCGAATAATAATCTCGGCATCATTTTCATAAATACCTCTTTCAAAAACTAAAAGCGGGTGAAGGGAATTGAACCCTCCTATCCAGCTTGGGAAGCTGGTGTTCTACCGATGAACTACACCCGCAGACATTCCTCCATTAATTTGATGGAACAATAATTGCCGCACATAGTGCAGACATCTACGGGATTTTTTTTCAGGTGGCCTTTATACAGCCTTGCCTTAACCGGGTCAATGGAAAAATTTATTTGTTTTTGCCAGTTCCTTTTTTTTCTGGCCAGGGACATTTCTCTATCCCATGTTAGCGCCGAAGGGATCCCTTTCACGATATCGGCGCTATGCGCGGCGATCCTGGCAGCAATGACCCCTTCCCTTACGTCTTCTGCC
The DNA here is from genome assembly GCA_028717645.1 of Candidatus Omnitrophota bacterium. Taxonomy (GTDB): domain Bacteria; phylum Omnitrophota; class Gorgyraeia; order Gygaellales; family JAMWDD01; genus JAQUNK01. The sequence continues at coordinate 51,232 of JAQUNK010000005.1, read as the reverse complement.
GACGGATGCCTGAGGTGTTCAGAGGCGGTAACATAGCATAAGAAATCTGCGCCGAAACTAGCGGCAAGCGCCCCGCCTATCGCCGAAGAGATATGATCGTAGCCGGAGGCTACGTCGGTTACCAATGGCCCTAGGACATAAAAGGGTGCTTTATGGCACAATTTTTTTTCCAAAGCTACATTCTTCTCGATTTGATTTAACGGTACGTGGCCAGGGCCTTCGATGATTACCTGAACATTCTTTTTATGCGCGCGGGCAGTAAGTTCGCCGAGTACTTTTAATTCCGAGATTTGGATTTTATCGGTAGCATCGAATATCGATCCGGGCCTGAGGGCATCGCCTAGGCTTAAAACAATGTCATACCTGTGCGCCAGATCCAGGACACGGTCGAAATCCTCGTAAAGCGGATTCTCTCTTTTATTATGGGACATCCAGGAAGCCAGCATTGCCCCACCGCGGCTGACAATGTCCAAGAGGCGCTTATTTTTCTTAAAGAGCTCAAGGCTGTGCCTGGTTATCCCGCAATGCAGCGTAAAGAAATCTACTCCTTCTTGAGCCTGGTCCTCAAGAACGGCAAACAGCTCATCAGGCTCCATTTTTAAGAATGTGCCTTTATTCTTTTGTGTTTTTACTGCTGCTTCATAGATCGGCACTGTACCGACGGGTATATCGCTGTATTTTAAAACTTCGCGGCGGACTTTTTTTAAGTCACCGCCTACGCTTAGGTCCATGACCGTATCTGCGCCGAATTTTTGCGCGATTTCCAGTTTCTTCAGTTCTTTTTTTAAGTTTGGTTTTTTTGTGGAGGTGCCGATATTGGCATTGATCTTGGTTTTTAGACCCTTACCCACGGCACACATTTTTTTTAGACGGTGGTTCTTGTTTTTAAATACGGCTATTTCGCCGCTTAAGATGTGTTTGCGTAAGTAATCCAGAGACAGGCTTTCCTGGTGGGAAACGCTTCTTATCAGTTCGTTTATTTTATTCTTTTTGGCAGATTCAATCAGTGTCATTTAAATTTTTCTTCAGCCCTTTTATGGAGAGCGTGATATTTTTAGCCAGGCAGACATCCCGGCACAGCGCAACGTGCGATGCCCCGGTAGACAAGATTTTGCTTAAATTATTCCGGTTTATCCCCCCGATGGCAAAAACCGGTATCTTTATTTTTTGTTCGACTTTTTTTAAAACACCTAAACCGATCGGCCTATCTTCTATTTTTACCGGCGTTTTGAATATTGGTCCGAGGCCGATATAGTCGGCACCTTGTTTCTCTGCTGCTTGGGCCTGCCTTAAGTTATGGCAGGATACTCCGATAATCTTATCTTTTCCCAGGAATTTACGCGCTTGCTTTACGGGTAGATCATCCTGGCCCAGGTGCACGCCATGGGCATTTACCAGCTGTGCTATATCCGCATGGTCATTGATAATGAAAAGAACTCGGCTCTTCTTAAATAATGAATTAAGCCTTTTGGCGGTTGCCAGTAATTCTCTTTTAGGGGTATTTTTCGCCCTCAATTGCACCAGGCATAACCCGGTATTTTTTATTTTTCTGGCGACGCTGAATATGTCGCGGCAGACGTCTTTATCCAGAATGATGCAAAGCCCGGATTCTCTTAACGACGATTTTTTCCAGTTCATAAATCCGATAACGTGCCTCTTTTAACCTAAGAGCTGCTTTTCTATTCTTTAGTTTGGAAAGTTCTTCTAGTACCCTGACGGATTCTTTTACCCGTTGAATATTCGCTAAGAATATGTCCGTGAGATCACTTCTTCTGAATTCGAATCTGCTGATTTTACGGCCAACATCTTTATCGCTTGAACGCTCCAGGATCATATTTACCTTGGAACCGAGCAGTTTATTGATAATGTCGTCGAGTGAGTGCCGTATTTTCTTAAATTGTAAAGTAAGCGTAGAGCTATTTAAACCGAAGCGCGCTGTTTCTTCACAGACGCGCAAGCCTTCCTTCACCCGGTTGGCATTAGCGTCGATAATACGTAAAATTATTTTTCTGTCAAAATCTTTGAACAATTTTCTTGATCAATTTTGTCGTCGAGCGGTTCTGGGCCAGGGCGATCGTTGAGACCTTCCCGCCATAAGAATGCACGAAATCCGCGCCCACTATATCGCATTTGCACCAATCCGCGCCTTTTACCAGTACATCCGGTTTTATTTTTTTGATCAGGACCAGAGGAGTAGTTTCATTGAATAACAATGTATAATTTACGCTTTCTAAGGCAGCGATGATCCTGATCCTGTCTTTTTCATTCACCAATGGCCTGTTCGGCCCTTTAATCCTTCTTATCGAAGAATCGGAATTGAGCGCCACGATAAGGACATCCCCCTTCTTTTTGGCGTCTTCTAAATATTTCACATGGCCGTAATGCAGGATGTCGAAACAGCCGTTGGTAAAGACCACTTTTTTGCGCTGCTTTTTAAGGCGGCGGCATATTTTTACCAAAGAAACGCTATTTTTTATCTTCTGCTCCAGCATAAATTTTTATCCGTTCTTAGATAATTCTCCCTCAACCAACTCGCAGATAACATGTCCGACGGTGATGTGTGCTTCCTGGATACGCGCCGTGATTTCGGAGGGGACAATAAATGAGATATCCGCAACTTTGGCCAACTCTCCGCCGTCTTTACCGGTAAGGGCGATGGTTTTTAGCCCCATTTTTTTTGCCTGTTTGATCGCGGCGATGACGTTTTTAGCTTTCCCGCTGGTGGATATGCCTATGGCCAGGTCGTTTTTGCTCCCCAGTCCCTCGATCTGCTTGGCGAAGACTATTTCATAGCCATAGTCGTTGCTTAAAGAAGTAATGATAGAACTGTTGGTAGTGAGCGCAAGGGCAGCCAAGGCGCCCCTGTCTTTTTTGAACCTGCCTACCAGTTCTGCAGCCAGGTGTTGGCTGTCTGCGGCGCTTCCCCCGTTGCCGAAGAAGATGATCTTGCCGCCCTTCTTTAGCGTGGTGATGAACGCATCAGCTATATCCAGGATCTCGGGGATCTTATTGCGCATAATTTCTTCTTTGACGTGGATACTCTCTAAAATTATGTCTTTGATCGTGTCTCTCATGGGTTTATCCTTTTAGCCAAAGAATACTTTGGCTACTTCATAAAGTTCCATGTCTACCGTTTTTAAAGCGGCTACCGCGTTTTCTAGCGGTACGTCGATTATTTTATTTCCGGAAAGGGCGACCATCCTGCCGAATTTTTTCTGTTTTACCAATTCTACGGCCCTTATGCCGAAGCGCGTACCGAGGATGCGGTCAAAGGCAGTGGGTGTACCGCCTCTTTGTATGTGTCCAAGCACGGTGACCCTGGTCTCGTACCCGGTCTTTTTTTCAATTTCTCCGGCTAACTTTTCTCCGATCCCGCCAAGCCTTACATGGCCGAATTCATCAAGTTTTTCTTCTTGAAGCACAAACGTTCCTTCTTTAAATTGCGCTCCTTCGGAAACCACGATGATGCTGAAAGTTTTTCCCCGTGAGTGTCTTTTCTTGATCGATGCACAGACCTCTTCGATATCTATAGGTAGTTCCGGTATAAGTATAAAGTCTGCGCCTCCGGCGATCCCTGATTCTACTGCGATCCAACCTGCATGCCTGCCCATTACCTCAACGACCATTACGCGGTGATGGCTCTCGGCAGTAGTGTGTAACCGGTCGATGCATTCTGTGGCGGTATTTAATGCGGTATCAAAACCGAAGGTATAATCCGTGCTGGATAAGTCATTATCAATGGTTTTAGGTACGCCCACGATATTGGAGATCCCGTCTTTTGTGAGTTTTGAGGCAACACCCAGGGTATCTTCACCGCCCACGGCAACCAGGGCGTTTAAATCCATCTTTTGGAAATTTTCTTTTACCTTTGCTACGCCGCCTTCTTTTTTATAAGGATTGGTTCGGGATGTACCCAGGATAGTCCCGCCCTTGGGCAATATTCCTGAGATCGACGCTAAATCAAGTGCCATCGTATCGTTTTCAATAAGGCCTTTCCAGCCGTTCTTGAATCCTATGACTTCGTAGCCTTCGTTAATTGCTTTTCTGACTACTGCCCGGATAACCGGATTTAAACCAGGGCAGTCACCTCCGCCGGTAAGAATTCCAATTCTTGGCATTGTCCCTATTCCTCCTTTACTTAGAACCCGCTAAAAGGCATATTGGGTGTAGTTTTCTCAAATTCTTTTTTCGCCTTTTTGTCTTTTTCTTCAACAGATACTATCTTTGCCACATGGATACGCACCACGATTTGTTCATCGATACCTAAAATATCCTGCAGCCTGTTCTTTATCATGTCCTGCAAACGCGTGGTCAATTCCGGAATATTTATTTCTGAGCGTAGGATCACTTTTAGGTCGATCTCTATGCCGCGCTTGCCGGCAATAACATAGGGTCGCAGTTCCTTGACCTCTGGGATAGAAGCGCACATCCTTTTGATCAGGTCCTCTACTGCGGAAAGTGCTACGGTCACGCGGCCGGAAGGGCTATTGAAGGCGATGGTCCTTTCTTTTTGCATTTTTCCCAGGATCAACTGGGCAAAGGAAAGGCTCAAAAGGATCAGCAACAGACCTACAAGGCCGGAAATTATACGGTAACTATTATCCGTGTATAAAAGCGAGAGAACCATAGTTACGTCTTGCACGGCGAGTATATGCAGGCTAAAAAGTATTAATAGAGTGCTGATCAAGCTGATCACGATCACATAAAAACCTACGCCGATTATGGTCAAGAATTTCATTGCTTTCCTCCTTCTATGTTCGCTTTCGCTCCATAAGTTGTGGCCTCGTTTACTTTTCTACTCCGCGTACATTGATATCTATATCTTTTACGGTTATGCCTGCCATTTTTTCTATCGCCCGATAAACATTTTCCTGGACCTTGGTCGCTACGTCGGGAATATCGTAACCGTATTTCATTATCAAGGAAATTTTTATTCTTACTTCATTGTTCTTATCTAATTTTACCCTTATACCGGCATGACCCTTGTGGCCGATGAATTCTTCGAGCGTGGTCCTAAAATCTCTGGCAATGCGTTTTACGCCTTCTATCTCGGTAGCCGCCAGGTATGCTATTGAAGCAATCGCCCGGGCGTTTATTTTCACACTATCAGATCCATAAAATGATTCTTCTTTAAGCATCATTCCTCCACGTTTGTTTTTGCTTTGAGCATATCCTGGATGAAATGCGTAGAAATCTCACCGCGCAGGAAAAGAGCGTTATTCATTAGCTCCTTATGGAACGGGATAGTCGTCTTTATGGGTTCGATAATAAATTCTTCCAGCGCGCGCTTCATTTTTTGTATGGCCTCATGCCTGTCGCGTCCGTGCGTAATTAATTTGGCGATTAGCGAATCATAGAACGGGCTGATGGTATATCCCGGATAGACATGGGTATCTACCCTTATTCCCGGGCCTCCGGGCAGATTCAGCGTTTCTATTTTTCCCGGGCAAGGAGAGAAATTATTCTCCGGGTCTTCCGCGTTGATCCGGCACTCGATCGCCGCGCCGGTTATTTTAATATCTTCCTGTTTGAGATCCAGTTTTTCTCCGGCCGCAATACGGATCTGTTCCTTGATCAAATCCAGCCCTATCACTGCCTCGGTCACTGGATGCTCTACCTGGATACGCGTATTCATTTCCATAAAATAAAAGTTATGGTTCTTATCCAGCAGGAATTCTATCGTTCCGGCGCTGACATAATTCACCGCCTTGATTGCGCGCAGCGCCAGGTCGCCCAGGCGCTTACGTAATTTATTGTCTACTGCGACCGACGGAGATTCCTCCACCAATTTCTGGTGGCGCCTCTGAATACTGCAGTCCCTTTCGAATAAATGCACGGCATTGCCTTTTTTATCCGCCAGGACCTGTATTTCTATATGTCGGGGGTTTTCAATATACTTTTCGATATAAACGCTGGGGTTTCCGAAATTCGCTTCTGCCTCTGACTGCGCGGTCATGATCGAGCTGATTAGGGAAATATCGTTATGGCAGATGCGCATCCCTTTTCCGCCTCCGCCGGCTGCTGCTTTTATGATGACGGGATAACCTATTCTCTTGGCAGTTTTGAGTGCTTCTTCTTTATCTTTGATTATGCCGGTTGAGCCTTCGATGATCGGCAGGCCCGCCTTGTGCACGGTGGTGCGGGCAAGCATTTTATCTCCCATCAGCCGGATGTTTTCGGGCGTGGGGCCGATAAAAGTAATTTTGCAGGATTCGCAGATTTCCGCGAAATGGGGATTTTCCGCAAGGAATCCGTAACCAGGATGTATGGCCTCGACATCGGCGATCTCCGCAGCGCTGATTACGGCTGGGATATTCAGGTAGCTGGAGCTTGAGGATGCCTGGCCGATGCAGATGGCCTCATCGGCAAAGCGTACGTGCAGAGAATCACGGTCAGCTTGGGAATATATTGCTACTGTACGGATACCTAATTCTTTGCAAGCGCGGATGATGCGTAGTGCGATTTCTCCGCGGTTTGCAATCAATACTTTTGAAAACATTACAAAACCTCGATTAAGAACATAGGTTGGCCAAATTCTACAGGTTCGGCGTTATCTACGAGGACTTCGATGATTTTTCCTTTTACTTCCGCTTTGATCTCATTCATCAGCTTCATGGCTTCAATGATGCAGATGACATCGCCCGGTGAAATAACCTGTCCGATTTCGACAAAGGGTGCGGCTTCCGGCGCGGGTGCGCGGTAGAACGTGCCGACCATAGGCGCTTTTATTTCTATGGTTTTTGAAGAGGCCTGTGCCGGCTGTTTGGTTTCTTCTCTTGGCCTTGCTTCTTGGACCCTTTCTCTTTCTACGATGATCGGGCCAGGCCCGGCTTGTTGTTCGAGGGAAGTCTTTTTTAATTTAATGCGCATGCCTTCTTTTTCTATCTCCAGCTCCATTAAGCCGTTATCATTCATCAGCGCGATCATTTCTTTTATTTCTTTCAGATTCATGCTCTACTCCTTATTGAATTTATCCCGAGTGGCAAATTCATTCCCTTGATCTTTCTACGTAGGTCCCACTGCGCGTATCTACCTTGATGATATTGCCTACGTCGATAAATAAAGGTACCGAGATCGTGGCCCCGGTTTCGATGGTCGCAGGCTTCATTCCACTTTTGGCGGTATCTCCTTTTATCCCTGGCTCGGTATGAGTGACTGCGACATGGATAAAATTGGGCAGGCTTACATAAAGCACCTGATCTTTATAATAATAGGCTTTCACTTCGGCATTGTCCTGTAAGAATTTAATGCTTTCGCCGAGTGTATCTTTGGAAATGCCCACTTCTTCATAGTTTTCCTGGTCCATGAAGTGGTAGATATCGCCGCTATTATACTGATATTGGAGTTTGCGTTCTTCTACAAATACATCCTGTATCTTTTCATCGCCCCTGAAGGTCCGCTCCAGGACATTGTCCGTGCGTAAATTCCGTAGTTTTACCCTGACAAAGGCAGCGCCCTTACCGGGTTTAACATGATGGAATTCAATGACCATCCAGACCTCATTGTCTACCAATACGGTTAAGCCGTTCTTAAATTCGTTTATCGAGATTGCCACTTAAAACCTCACTTCCTTTTTGCTTGACCCAAACCATGTCTTCTATCCTTATCCCAAATTTACCCGGAAGATAAATTGCCGGCTCTATGGTGAAAACCATATTTTCGGTCAATTCTTCGCTTGATTTGCCATAAATGTGCGGTTCTTCATGGACCTCAAGGCCGATCCCATGGCCAAGGGCATGCCCAAAATTCTTAGCGTAGCCTTTTTGTGCGATAATTTGGCGAGCTTTGTTATCTATACTTCCTATGGGATTCCCCGCTTGAATTTCGCTTATTGCCGACTTTTGAGCCGCTAAAACTATCTCATAAATTTCTCTGGCGTAGGCAGGTATTTTACCTAAAAAGAACACCCTTGTCAAGTCGGATTTATAGCCCTGAAAGTCTACCCCTAAATCTATCAGAACTGGTTCATTTTTCAATAACTTACGCTCGGAGCTGATATGGTGCGGGAAGCTGGAATTCGGGCCGGAAGCCACGATGATATCAAAGGATGGTTTACATCCATGTTCCAGTCGGATAAAGCGCTCTATTTCAAAGACCACGTCTATTTCGCTTAGGCCCGGTTTAAGCAGTCTTTTGGCAAACTGCATGGCGCTTGTGGCAATACGGGTAGCGGTCTTGATCTTTTTCAATTCCTGCGGGCTTTTTATTTTACGTAGGCCTTCGATCAGATCAAAAGTGGGCAGGAATCCTATTTTTTCATCCAGCTCTTCCCTTATTTTCTGCTGTTCAGCATAAACAAGGTTTTTCGATTCAAAGCCGAGCCTTTTAATTTTCAGCTCTTTGGCGGTCCGGGCAATGGTTTTAAACAGCGAGCCGTTGATCAGCTGGACCTGGATCCCTTTTAGATTCTTTCTGGCTTCATAAAGATAGCGAAAGTCGGTAATGAAGACGTTTTTTTTGGCAGAAACCAGAAGATAAGCATCGCGAGCCTCGTAGCAGGTGAGGTAGCGGATATTCGGAAGGCTAGAAATAAGCAGCGCATCTAACCCTTGTAAGTTCAGTTCCTGGGGTATTTTCTCGATACGGTCGGTCATCCGTAGATTATGTTTTTGTGACGAGCGATATGGCCGCTTCCAGGCCCAAGATATAGCTGTTTATGCCGAAGCCGGCGATCTGGCCTTTGGCTACTGCGGCGATGAGTGAATTATGCCTGAATTCTTCACGGGAGTAGATATTAGAAAGGTGGACTTCTACAGTGGGGATCCCGCAGGCGGCAATAGCATCCCTGATAGCGACTGAGGTATGCGTGTAGGCGGCAGGGTTAATCAGTAGCGCGTCAAATTTCTCTTTATTTTTTCCGATCAAGTCGACTATCTCGCCTTCATGATTCGATTGTACGATTTTTAAAGAAACCTTTTTTGCTTTTGCTATTTTTTCCAGTTCCTGATTGATCTTGGCCAGGGTTGTCTTACCGTAAACTTCCGGCTCTCTTTTGCCGAGCAAGTCCAGATTCGGACCGTGTATAACTAGAATCTTCTTCATAGCGCTTACCTCTTATTTTTTATTTCTTACTTTTTTCCGGGGTCTTCTGCTTCGTCGATCAACATTATCGGTATACCGTCTTTTACCGGGTATTTTTTTCCGCATTTTTTACAAACTATTTTGTTTTCTCTTAGTTCTACGTCGCCTTTGCAGTCCGGGCAGGCAAGTATATCCAGCAATTCTTTATCGATCATCTCTACCTCTATGGACTATTTAATTTTTGTTTTTTCTAAATAAAGCAGCCTTAAGTTATAAAGAATGTTTTCCAGTAAACCTTCTTCTTCTTTGTTCAAGTTCCCCTTGGTTTTGTTCTTCAACATATCCAGGGTATCAATGATAAATTTTGCCTGGGGCAAGTTTTCTTCCTTTTGGTTGTTTACTGGATTGGGCATTTCGCCTAAAAAAATAGAAACCTGCATGGCTAAGGTGCTGATGAAAAAGTTAAAATCCGGTTCCGGCAGTGCCTGTTCTTTTTTATTTTCTTCCATTTTAGTAAACGGTTATTCCGGCGTAACCCACGACCGAAGAGAAATCCTTCGTGACGTCGCCAGAGGTTTGATATTTGATTAAACTGGCCTTTTTGGCCCCCAAAATTTTTGCCGCTACCAACATGATGATCGTCGGCGCATAGCCGCACATGGAAATATCCAGTTTGTGGATATTTCGCCAAAGCGCATCTTCATCCAGATTTAAAACGGCTTCTATGGCCTTTGTGTCTTTTTCTTTTGCCGTATTTTGAGCTTCGTAATGCGTCATGTCGGAACTGGCAATGATGAGCGTGGAACTTTTTAAATTATTATCTAGTATTGCCTTGGCAATCGCTTGGCCTACTTCTTTATAGTCCTCTAAGCCCGTAGGCCCGACGATGATGGGTGTGATCTTGAAGTCTTTGGCCTGGAACTGCAAAAACGGCAGTTCGACCTCGATAGAATGTTCGTAAACATGCGCCAGGGTATCTTCTTTTATCAACCTGGAGCCGTTCAGTATAGCCTTGGCCAGGGCATTGTTAACTTCGATGTTCCCTAGGGGCGTTTGCCAGGAGCCTTCGTTCATCAGGCTGAACATTTCGCCGTAGCCGGTATGGTTCGGCCCCAGGATTACGATATTCTCTTTTATCTTTATCCCGGAGACAACTTCTGCTGCGACTTGCCCGGAATACACGTAGCCGGCATGGGGTAGCATGCAGCCAACAACATCATCCTTTTGTTTTTGCCAGTCCGCAAAAGATCGGATCTGCTCCCTTAATTCTTTATCTTTTGCAGGATAGAATTGGCCGGCAACTGCAGGAACCCTTAGTTTAGAGTTTACCATCGAATGTTCGCTCTAAATATCCCTTACTTTCCTTTAAATCCTGGCCGCTGGCTAAGGGAGAGTGAGATTCTATCACCTTCAGGTGTTCTTTTTTGATATAGGGAAGAAAACTTTTAAAGTCTATCTCTCCCTTATTTGGCGATTGATGATCGACACAGCCCAAGACATTATGCAGGTGTAGCCCGAACAACCGGTGGCCATAGAGGTCCAGATATTCATTTTCTTTTACCAGGCCTAGATTTTCAAATATTCTCGCATGTCCGCTATCGTGCCAATAATAAACCGGAAAATCTTTAAATTTTCCTAAGATAATACCGACTTCTTCAAGCGAGGGTATCTCCCGGAAGTAAAAACGATTCTCAATGCCCAGGGCTATTTTTTGTTCTTGTGCATAGAGGGCCAATTCTTCCAGTGACTTTAATATTTGTGCCAGATGCCCTACGGCGACCTGTTTTCTTTCTTCCTGCATTTTAATTTTTAGAGCGGAAAATGCAGGAGTTTCTTTCTGGCCTTTTTGCCAAAGAGCGATAAGTTCCCGCGTATGGTCAGATATTTCATTTCTGCCACTATGCAGGACCACCGCCTTTGCCTTTAATCTCTTCGCCGTATCGACGGACCTTTTACTGTAAAAAACAGCCCTTTCTCTTTGCGTTTCGTCTAAGGATGCCAGCGAAAAACAGTCGGGAAGGGCGCGTTCTCTGGTTAAACCTTCAGGGGTAGGGCAGAAATTATGCACGCTGGTGATCTCTATTTCGCCTTTTTCGGCTATCCGGGCAATTTCATCGACTAATCGTGAGTTGAGGCTAAAATTAAGCTCGATTTTACCAAAGCCTAATTTCTTTATTTCTTCGACTATTTCTTTGCCGTGGTTAGCGTGTGTATAATTCCAAGCTGTAGAAAGAGCCAGTGACATTTTAACGGCGAGTTCGGGACTTCTTTTTCCTTTTCTTTTCGCTTGGCTTTTCGTAATGCTTGCGGTCTCTGAGCTCTCTTAGAATGCCTTCTTGCTCGATTTTTCTTTTAAAACGGCGCAAAGCAGATTCAAAGCTCTCGTCCTTTTTTACTTCAATTTCAGGCATAGAATTCTCTCCTTTTTTATATTGCAAACAATTAATATAACATCTTTATGGCGTAATGTCAACAGTAAGTATGGGTTGCGTTGTTTTGCTACCGGTTATTTTTCGGCTTCAAAAGAAATAATGATGTTGAAGGATAATTGAGGATAGTCCAGTTCTTTAGGGAACCGCGGGAAAGGCGAGGCAACCTGTATGCTCCTAAGGGCGATCTCTCTTAAATATTGATTTTGTGCGGATTTTTCCTCTATCAGGCGCACGCCCTCTAATGCGCCGCCGGAGTCTACGGCAAAAGAAAGGTATATTTCTCCCGTCTCTTTCTTAGAGTACATCCGATAGGCCGCTCTTTTTATTTTTTCCCGGATGATCTGATAATAACTGATGTATCCGGGATTACGTATTTCTTTGGATGAGACCGGCGGAATAGAAATTCTGGTCCTGATTAGGGCAGAATCCTGCCCGGATATTTTTACTTCCGGTTTGTTTACTTTTAGCAGGTTTTCTTTTGCTATTTCTTCTCTCTTTGTATATGTCGGAGGCGGTAATTTCAGTGAATTCATGTTATTTTTCTGGCCTTCGGATCTTTTTAACGTTAATCCCGGCTTGGCTTTGATATAGGATACTTCTATTTTTTTATCGAAATTTTTGCGTAAATACGGGGATCTGAAGATAGGGAATATCCCTAAGGCGATGCCGTGTATGCCCAAAGAAACCAGTAAGGCTATCTTGAAATTATTGTCTAAAAACATTTTCGGTATTTAAGTTAAGCATGCTTTCCTACTAATGGCACGAATACGCAGCCGCAGATTCTTTCCAGGTCTATTTTATTATTACTTTTATGTGCTACGGTAAGCACCTGGCTAAAAGTTTCTCCCAGGGGAATTACCAGGAGCCCGGGGTCTTTTAATTGTTCCAACAAGGTCTTAGGGATCGCTCCGGCGGCAGCAGTGACGATGATCCGGTCAAAGGGGGCTTGTTCCGCCCAGCCGAGGGTACCGTCCCCTGTTTTTATTTTTATGTTCGTATAACCAAGCTTTGCCAGAATATTTTTTGCATTAACGGCCAGGTCCTCAAAACGTTCAATAGAATAAACTTCTCTGGCGAGTTCTGCCAATGCCGCCGTTTGATAGCCTGAGCCCGTGCCTATTTCTAAAACCTTTTCCTTGCCGGTAAGCCTTAACAGTTGGGTCATCAATGCCACGATATATGGCTGGGAAATAGTTTGTTCTTCTCCTATGGGCAGAGGATAATCTGCGTAAGCATTTTTTTCAAAAGCCGCGGGTACGAAAAGATGGCGCGGAATCTTTTTAAAAACATCCAGTACTTTTTCATCCGTGATGTCGCGCCCTGCCAACTGCTCGGCTACCATGCGCTCTCTCAGTGTTTCGTAGTCCATGCTTGTTTAAAAATAAATCGGATGAATCTTAAGGTATCGGTGAACGGATTGATCTGGCTTTTTTCTCCGCGGTAAATACTTTGGATATTTACGGGGGCGATTTTATAGCCGTTACGTGCGGCCTCAATGAGCATCTCCGACTCGATCTCATACTTTGCGCTCTCCAGGTGCATTCTTTCCAGGGCCTCTCTTCTGATTAATCTAAATCCGCATTGCGTGTCTGAGATATTCTGTTTGCATACCCGCGAGATAAGCCAGGACATAAAAATGTTGGTTAACCAGCGCATGGCCGGCATATCTTTTGCCTTATGCATACGATTGCCCAGGAGAATCTGCGCGCCTTCTCTCTCAGCAGTATCTAGAAAAGACCTTACATCTAGAGGGCTGTGTTGGCCGTCACCGTCCATGGTAATAACAGCGTCGAAACCGTTTTTTAACGCATAGTCAAATCCTTTAATGAGCGAAGCGCCCTTGCCTTCGTTTTTCTGATTGGTAATTACAGTAGCTCCGCCTGCCTGGGCAATTTTTGCGGTATCGTCTCTAGAGCCGTCATCAACAACCAGGATGCTGAGGTTATAGCCGGCCAGGCCCTTAATGATTTCGCCTATGGCCTTGGATTCATTGTATGTGGGTATGATTATGCAGGTCTTCATGCTATTCTATCCAAAATTTCTTGAACATATACCATTGGTCGGGATATTTTCGGATATAACTTTCGAAAATAGGGATATACAGCTGCATCAGGTCCTTAATATCTTTTTTCTTGTCGCCCGAAGGCTTGAATTCGATGGGTTTATTTATTTCCAGGACAAAAGTATCATCGGGTTTTCTGAGCATAAATCCGCAAATTATCGGTGAGCCGGTCTTAAGCGAAAACGCGGCCGGTCCTTCGGGGAATATGGCTTTTTTTCCGAAGAAATCCAGGACCATTCCGTCTTCGGTAAAATCCCGGTCGCCTACCAGGGCCAGGACCACATTTTCCTTAAGTCTAACCAGGCATTGCCGTGCCGCACGGGATAATGGTATCGTGTTTACGCCCTTCATCTTCCTCTGGTTGTTAAAAAAATCATCCACGGCTTTATGCCTGTGCGTCAGGGCTACTGCCCAAAAGGGAAAACCCAAGAGGGCGACTACTGCCCCGCCCAATTCCCAGTTACCGATATGCGCAGTTAAGACGATCACCCCTTTTCCTTCATTCAGGCCCTGGTGAAAATAATCGATATTCCTAATCTCTATGTTCTTTCCCACATATTCTTTGGTCAGTTTATTGAAACGGAAAAAATCTACCAGGTATTTGGCGAAATTCCTGAAAAGATTTTTGGTAATTTGTTTTATTTCGGCGTCGGTTTTTTCGGGAAAGATGGTTTTTAGGTTCCCGTAAGTTTCTTTTTGATCGGTTTCATTGAAGAAAAGCCGTATATCGGATACCCAGATGGCTATTTTATAGGATATTTTCAAAGGAACAGCCAGGGCGATGAATTGTCCTGCACGATAAATAAGATAAAAAATCATGCCTGCCTTTCGCAAAGCGAAAGCAAGAGCCTGGCGATATCTCTGCTTGCTTCTGGTTTACTCATATTTAGCGCCGCAGAACTGACCTGCTTTAAACGCCCGGGGTCCGAGAAAATTTCTTCGATCGTTTCTTTTACTTTCTTCGGCTCGTTTACTTTTATTGCCGCGCCGTGTTTTATCAGATACAGGGTATTATTATCTTCCTGGCCGGGTATGGGTTTTAAAATGAGCATGGGTAGGCCCATGGCCAGTGCCTCGGAAACAGTAACGCCTCCGGGTTTGGTGATAATAATATCCGATACAGCCATGAGTTCGTTAACATTCTCCGCGTATGCATAAAGTTTTATGCTTTTTTTATAATTATTTATGCGGCAAGCGAGGTAATTATGCAGTTTTTTATTTATACCCGTAACTATGATTTCTTGGAAAGCCGAACGGGAAATATCCAAATGGTTGATCACCTGTTTTAATGGACCCAGGCCGTGGCTGCCGCCCATGATCAGGATCGTGGGCATGCCTGGTTCCAGGCCTAGTTTTAATTTTATTTCTTCCCTGTTCAGGGGAAGATTGAATTTAGGGTCTATGGGAATGCCCAGCGGTTTTATACGCTCCGGCTCCACTCCTTTTTCCATCAGGCGTTTTTTTATGTCTTCGGAAGGCGCGATGTAATAATCTACCGTGTCGTATATCCAGTACGAATGCGGGACATAGTCGGTTAATATTGCCACCAGGGGAATATGCAAATTATAGCTTTTTTTCAGATCCGCGATAATTCCGCATGGATAGGCCTGAGAGCAGGCGATTACGTCGGGATCGAACTTATCAATGATCGCTTTTAATTTCGGGGCATTGGAACGGTGTATCGCCGCCTTAGTTTTTTCCGTTCTTTTGATGAATTTTTGATTATCGTAAAGGTAGCGCCAGATAAAGGGCATGCGTTGGATGGTATGCATATAAATATAATTTACTATGGCTGCGCTGACGGGGTTGGTGTAATCAAAGGTATTTAAGTTGGAAACTACCGCTGTAGGATCCTCTGCTTTTATGGCTTTTTCCACTGCCATGGCCGCGCTTTTATGACCTGAGACTTTGGAGATATACATTAACAGGATACGTTTTTCAGGCATGTCTAACTATTTTCCTCGATTTCCGCCAATGTTTCTCCGACGTTGGCCGCTTCGCCTTCTTTACGTAAGATGCTTACTATCTTTCCCGAGCATGGCGAAGGCAGGTTGAAAGTGGCCTTATCCGTGGTCAGTTCCACCAGATCTTCTTTTTCTTCTACCTTTTCTCCTTCTAACCTATACCAGTATGATACCGTAGCTTTGTTTATACCTTCGCCTAATTCCGGTAATATGACTTTTGTCATAGGGCTACCTCCGCTTCAAGATAGACTTGCCTGAACCTGTTTATTAGGTTTCTTTTTGCCTGTTCCATATCGTTTTTACGGCCCAGGGCATCTTCCAGCGAAGTGGTCTGGATATCCATGCCACAAGGCCTGATGAATTTAAAATTATTTAAACAATCATGCTGGATATTGATACTTAGGCCATGATAGGTGATCCAATTTCTTATACTGATGCCGATAGAGGCTATTTTTTTGTTTTCTACCCAGACTCCGGTCAGGTTGTTCAACCTGTGGGAGGAAATACCATAATCTTTTAAATAAGAGATCACTACTTCCTCGAGTTTCCTTAAAAATAAATGTATGTCTTGCCCAAAAACCTTAAGGTCGAAGATGGGATAAAAAACCAGCTGTCCCGGGCCGTGATAAGTGACGTCCCCTCCCCTGTCTACTTCGATTATTTCTATGCCTTGCTTTTGTATTTGGCCTATTTCAGCAAGGATATTTTCTCTTTTTGCGTTTCTACCCAGGGTGATCACCGGATAATGCTGGCAAACAATGATGCTTGAAGGCAGGGCGCCATTTTTGACCTTTTGCCACACATCTTTTTGTATAGCTAAGGTTTCGCGATATCGGGTCAGGCCGAGGTCGAAAATATTAAAATCCATGTAGACCTTTGCGTAGCGCTTCTCCTATTGCCTCTGATAACGTCGGATGGGCAAAGATAGTTTCGCCCAAGTCCTTGCGCTTCATTCCGGCATGTATAACTACGCTTAAAATAGCGATAAGTTCAGTAGCCCGGGGCCCGATTATTGCCGCGCCCAGGACTTTATCCGTTTGCTTATCCGAAATTATTTTGATAAAACCGTCTGTTTCTTGGATGATCTTGGCCATGCTCGAGCCCATAAAATCAAACCGGTCTACGATTGTTTCTATCGCACATTCCTGTGCAATATTTTCATCCATTCCCACGCTTGCTACTTCCGGGTCGGTAAAAATGCAATTGGGTATCAGCCTGTAATCAAACGCGGTTTTTATACCGGCCATATTTTCTATGGCCAGCACTGCCTGGTGTGCCGCAACGTGCGCCAGCTGTTTGGTGGAAGTAGAGTCCCCGGCTGCATAAATATTTTCAATATTTGTGCGCATGTATTCATCGGTGATGACCCTTCCCTTTTCGAACCTTATCCCTATTTCTTCTAAGCCTATGCCGGAATTATTCGGGGCTCTACCCGTACAAAGCAGGACTTTTTCAAAGGCATTCAGATCCAGGGTCTCGGCGTCGGTCTTTGTTTTAATAGTGATCTTACGCTTCTTAAATAGCGATTCCAGTTTTTTGGAAACTTCGGGGTCTTCTGGCGGCAGGAGCCTTTCCAGGAATTCTACTATGGTTACTTCGGTCGCCAGATTAGAAAATACCGAAGCAAATTCACAACCGATCACCCCTCCTCCGATAATCAGGATATTCTTAGGCAGGGTTTCTAGTTTTAAGATCTGGTCGCTGGAGAGCATCTTTTTATTATCGAATTTTAGATTGGCGAGTTCTTTAGGGCGTGAGCCTGAAGCGATCAGGATATATTTGCAGGATATTTTTTCTTCGCCTAAGGAGATCTCATTTTTTGAAATAAGCTGTGCCTTTGCCCTGATCAAGGTAATGTTTTTCTTAGAACTGATAAGGTTATCCAGTTTGTCCCTAAGATTCTTGACCAGATTATCTTTTGCCTGCTTTGTTTCAGATATTTTAATGCTGGGGTTTGAGATTTCTAAGCCATATTGAGCGGCTTTTTTTGTTTGGGAAAGTATTTTTGCCGTTTGTACCAGAAATTTGGTGGGGATGCAGCCGCGGTTAAGGCAGGTGCCGCCGAGTTCACCCTCTTCTATCAATGCCGTTTTTAATCCCAGGCTGTCTGCCCTAAGGGCGGCATTGAATCCGGCCCATCCTGCTCCAACTATTCCGATGTCATAAGACTTCATAAAAATTAATTAAGGGACTTTCTTATGTTTTCGATATGTTTACTGGTTAGCTGCGCGGATTTGCTTAACGCTTCTTTTTCTTCTTGATTTAGCTCCAGCTCGATGATCTGCTCTATGCCGTTCTTCCCGATGCGCGCCGGTGTACCCAGGTAAACATCTTTCAGGCCGTATTCTCCGTTTAAATAACAGGAAACGCCGATTACGCGCTTCTCATCTTTAATTATTGCTTTTACAATATCGGCGATCGCTGCCGAGGGGGCGACGTAAGCGCTGCCGCTGCCAAAAAGAGAAACGATCTGGGCGCCCCGGCCAGTGGTCATTTTTACGAGTTCTTCCACTTTCTGGGTATCGATAAATTTTAGCAGTTCTACGCCTTTTATTTTGGTCAGGCGTGCCAAGGGCAGCATTCCCTCGCCGTGCGAGCCGATAACCACGGTTTCTATAACGTTCGGGCTCACCTTTAATTCTTCTGCGATAAGATTGGCAAAACGCGAAGCATCCAGGCTTATCCCCATGCCAAAGACTTTTGTTTGTTTAATGCCTGTAAGTTTAAGCGCAGCATAAGTGAGGATATCTACGGGGTTGCTGACAACCACAACTATTGCTTCGGGGCAGAATTTTTTTACGTTTAGAGAAACGTCTTTGATTATTTCTACGTTCTTGGCCAACAGGTCTTCCCTGGTCATATCCGGCCGGCGGGCGAGCCCGGCGGTGATCACGACGATCCCTGAATCCTTGATCAGGCTGAAATCGTCGGTGCCGATAATGGGGTAGTCTTGTTTTAATAATACCTGGCTGTCTTTTAGATCCAGTTCTTTGGCGTGGGCAAACCCCTTCAGTTTATCGACCAGCATAACCTCGCCCATGCCTAGAGAAACGAGCCGTAGCGCTGCCAGGCCTCCTACATTACCCGCTCCGATCACGCTGATTTTATACATTTTTTAACTTTTCGATAATGGCATCAGCCATTTGGGAAGTGCCAACTGCGGTAGGGTCATTTCTGTCCTGTTTCAGATCGTAGGTTACGGATTTACCTTCAGCCAGAACAATGCTTACCGCTTTCTCCAATCTTTCCGCTGCTTTTTCTTCTCCGATATGTTTGAGCATAAGTACTGCAGATAGGATCATTGCTGTGGGGTTCACTTTATTCTTCCCGGCGTATTTGGGTGCCGAGCCATGCACTGCTTCGAAAACCGCCGTGTCCTTGCCGATATTCGCTCCCGGGGCAACACCCAGGCCTCCGATCAGGCCGGCAGCCAGGTCGGACATAATGTCTCCGTAAAGGTTAGGCAGGACCAGGACGTCGAAATTTTGTGGTACCTTTACTAATTGCATGGACATATTATCGACGATATTATCTTCGAAGGCTACTTTACCGGCATATTGAGCGGCTACTTCTTTGGCGGTTGTCAGGAACAGTCCGTCGGTGAATTTCATGATGTTCGCCTTATGTACCGCAGTTACTTTCTTCCTTTTATTTTTTAAGGCATATTGAAAAGCGAATTCTACGATTCTTCTACTGGCGAAACGTGAAATAGGTTTTATGGAGATGCCTGAATCCGGGCGGATCTTTTTAGGCTGGAGCTTTTCTATCATTTCGATCAATTGCTTTGTGCCGGGTTCATCGACCTTGAATTCAATTCCGGCATAAAGGTCCTCGCTGTTCTCGCGTACGATTACCAGGTCTATATTTTTAAACGGCGCCCTTACTCCTGCGTAGGTTTTTACCGGCCTGACGCAGGCAAAAAGATCAAGCGCGTGCCTGATAGCCACGTTTACCGAGCGAAAGCCCGTTCCTACCGGAGTGATGATCGGGCCCTTCAGGGCCACTTTGTTCCTTCTTACGGAATCTAAAGTTTCTGCGGGTAATAAATTACCGTATTTGATTAAGGCATCGCTTCCGGCCAGGGCTATTTCCCAGTCTACTTTTACGCCTGTAGCATCAACGCATCTTTTTGCCGCTTCTGATACTTCCGGGCCGATGCCGTCTCCGGGGATCAGTGTGATCTTGTGTAGCATAATCTCCTTTTTATTTAAATTCGAAATTCTAAATCCGAAATTCTAAACAAATTTGAAATTCGAAATCTTAATACTCCAAACTGTTATGTTTAGAATTTGTAAAATTCGGATTTAGGATTTTATAATTTTAGTTCTCCGTATTTTTTATAATAGGCCACAATACCGCCTTCCTGCAGTAATTTTTGCATAACCGGCGGAAGAGGTGCGGATCTTAATTCAATATTTTTGGTCAAGTCTTTTAAGGTGCCTTTATCAAAATCCATGCTTAGGCTATCGCCATCGGATATCGAGCTGGTATCGGTCTCTACCAGGGGTAGGCCGATGTTAAAGGCATTACGGTAAAATATGCGGGCGAAGCTTTGCGCTACCACTGCTACGATCCCCGCTTCTTTTATGGCCAGGGGTGCCTGCTCACGCGAAGAACCCATGCCAAAATTTTTTCCGGCAACAATAATGGATTTTCCCGGGATAACTTTTTTGGGGAAATCCGGGTCTATGTCCTCCATGATGTGTTTGGCCAGTTCTTTCATGTCGGTGATAGAAAATTTATAACGGCCGGAAATGATAAAGTCGGTATTGATACTGTCGCCTAATCTGATGGCCTTACCTTCTATGTTCACAGCTGATTATCCCTCCTTGTTCTTATAGCCGCCTGAATTCATCCGTACTTTTTACTTTAGAAACGGCCACATCCAAAGTAATAAGTTTTTGTTCGTAGAGCTCTTTTAATGACCTGTCCATGGTCTTCATTCCGAACTGAAAACCCGTCTGCATTATCGTCGGTATCTGGGCAATTTCCTGTTCGCGGATCAGATTTTTGATGGCGGGTGTGCCGACCATTATTTCATTGGCTAAAACCAGTCCATTGCCGTCGGCGCGCGGAAGCAACAATTGCGAAACAACTCCCTGCATACAGTCGGATAACTGCAATTTTACTTGCTGCTGCTGATAAGGCGGAAAGACGTCGATGATCCTTTGTATGGTTTGCGGTGCGTCAGGTGTATGCAGTGTGGCCAGGACCAGGTGCCCTGTTTCGGCAGCGGTTAATGCGGTCGAGATGGTCTCTAAGTCCCTCATTTCCCCGACTACGATCACATTAGGGTCCTGGCGAAGAGTATGTTTCAGCGCGTCGGCAAAGGTATGTGTATCGGAATAAACTTCCCGCTGCTTAACTACGCTTTTTTTGTTTTTATGGATAAATTCGATAGGGTCCTCGATACTTACGATCAGCGATTCTCTTTCGTCGTTGATCATGTTGACCAGGGCAGCTAAAGTGGTGGTTTTTCCGACACCGGTAGGTCCGGTAACCAGGAGAAGGCCGTTGGGTTTTCTGGCCAGGTCTTTTACTATCGGCGGCAGGCCCAGGTCATCGATGGAAGGGATCTTTAAGGGGATCCGCCTAAAGGCCGCTTCAACCGAACCTCTTTGCATATGCACATTGACGCGGAAGCGGTCGATGTCCGGCAGGGCCAGGGAAAAATCCAGTTCCAGGTCCTTTTCAAATATTTCTTTTTGCTGATTGCTCAGAATAGCATAGATCAAGCGCTTGGTATCGTCTCTGCTCAGAGCTTTATTTTCAGTGCGATGCAGTTTACCGTGGATCCTGAGTATCGGCGGTTCATTCTCGGTAATATGCAGGTCTGACGCTTTTTTCTCGATACATAACATGAGCAATTCTTTTAGGTCCATAAATATCCTCCTAGACTTTTCTTATCAGGGCGACTTCGTCGCAGCCGGGGAATTTCGGGCAATTACAGCATTCAACCCATACCTTATGCGGAAGTTTGGACTTGTCGATCTTTTTAAAGCCGAAACGCATAAAAAATTTAGGCGCATAAGTAAGGCAAAATACCTGTTTTACTCCCAGGTTTTTTGCATCTTCGAGGCATTTTAGGATCAATGAACTGCCGATGCCCTTCCCGTGCTTACGTTTTTCTACTGCCAGGGATTTTATTTCAGCTAGGTCCTGCCAGCCGATAACATGCAGCGCTGCGCAGCCCAAGATCTTCCCCTTCTCTTCATAAACCCAGAAATCGCGGATATTCTCGTAAAGTTCGTTTAATGAGCGTGCGATCATCAGGTCTTTTGACGCGAAGCAGTTGATTAAGTACTGAAGGTTTTTTACATCTTTTATATTTGCTTTTCTGATCATTTGATATGTGTTCCTTTTGCCACGACCGTTATTCCAGATTCGGTTACAAAAAATCTCTTTTTATCTTCTTCCGGGTCGTAGCCGATTACCGTACCAACGGGGATATCTACGTCTTTATCGACTATCGCGCGTTTGACCTTGGCGTACCTCCCGACATTGACCCCTTCCATAAGTATGGAATCATAGATTTCGGAGAAGCTATTGATACGTACGTTGGGAGAGAGCACAGAGCGTTGTACTTTGCCGCCGCTGACAATGGAGCCGCTGGCCACCAGTGAATCCAGCACCAGGCCTACCCTTCCGGCTACTTCTTCTCCTGAAAAAACTGTTTTTGCCGGCGGATACTGTTCCTGGTAAGTACGTATAGGCCATTCTTTATCATAAAGGTTGAACGTCGGC
This sequence comes from Candidatus Omnitrophota bacterium, assembly GCA_028717645.1. Lineage (GTDB taxonomy): Bacteria > Omnitrophota > Gorgyraeia > Gygaellales > JAMWDD01 > JAQUNK01. The sequence continues at coordinate 29,009 of JAQUNK010000005.1, read as the reverse complement.
TCAACTTGCACCAGGTCCATATTTGCTTCATGGTAAGCGTCCATGGTCCCGATATCGCGCCAATACATGGCTTCTTTTTTGTTCTCATCCTTAAAATTATAAGCCGCGACCTTGTAACCTTGTTTGATCATGCTCGGTAGGATGTTTTTGCCAAAATCGTGTTCTGAGGAAGTGCTGTGTGCATCCAGGGTCAATTGTTCTTCGAGCGCCTTGCATTTGAAAACATAGATGCCCATAGAGGCGTATATTTTGTCCGGTTCGTTAAGGATGGTTTTCGGCTTTTTTGGTTTCTCTTCAAAGCCCTTGACCTTGCCTGTCTTATCTACTTCTACCACACCTAGCTGCGGCGACTTGCCTTTATCTACTTCTACTACGCCTACGGTAAGGTCTGCATCGATTGAACGGTGAAAATCTATCATCTGGTAATAATTCATTTTATAAACGTGGTCACCGGCGAGAATTAATACTTCATCCGGTTTTTCCATTTCTATGGTGTAGATATTCTGATAAATTGCGTCGGCTGTGCCCAGGTACCAGGAATCGCCCACTCTTTGTTGTGCGGGAAGCAACTCTACGAATTCTCCGAGTTCGGAAGAGAATATCGACCAACCCATGCGGATATGCCGGTGCAGGGATATGGATTTATACTGCGTGAGGACGTAAATGCGGCGTAGGCCTGAATTAATGCAGTTGCTTAAAGTAAAATCTACGATCCGGTATATCCCGCCGAAGGGGACCGCGGGTTTCGCCCGGTCGCGGGTCAACGGCCAGAGCCTCTCGCCTTTGCCGCCTGCCATAATAAAAGTAATTACTTTTTTCATGGTAAGTGTATCAGCTCCGTAATGCCTTTTCTCGCCATCATTACTCCGATGGCAGCCAGGAGGATATACATGATCTTGGCAAAGGCGCGGGTACCGCTTGTACCCAGGAAGCGCATGATCGTATCTGCTTTGGCCAGGGTGATCCAGACGATAAACATATTTATCATTAAAGAGGCAAAGGTGTAGCCTGCCCCAAAATTATTCAGCATGATCAGGGTAGTGGTTAATACCGCCGGCCCGGTGATCAGGGGTGTTCCCAGGGGAAAGACACCCACATCTTTATCGTGCCCGTTGGAGAGAAATGTTTTTGAAGAACCCGGCAAGAGCAGGCGCATGGATATGATAAAGAGAAGCGCGCCTCCGGCGATCTGAAAATCGGGTATGGTAATGCCGATAAAAGTAAGTATCCACCTGCCTACAAACATAAAAACTACAGCCACTGCAGTAGCTGTAGTAATCGATTGCACGATGATCTTATGTCTTTGTTTTTTGGTTGTTCCTTCTACCAAGGAAACAAACAGGGGTATATTGCCGATCGAATCTACGGCCACGAATATAGGGATAAAAGTTAATAAGAATGTGTTCAGTATTTGCATCATAACCCCTTATTATATATTAGCTAATGAAAAAAGACAAGAAAAATGGCAAGTTGGGTTTGTCCGCCGAACACATAGAGGCGGGTGCCTCTATGTGCCGCTTTCCGGTAAACTACTAAGAACGTTCTGAATGGCTTTTTCCAGGACCATGGCCTTCATCTCCATAAAATCATACCGGTATACTTCCGCATCCGCGCTGCCGCGCCACATCAGTTGTTTCGTATCGGGGTTAAGGATGCTCAGGATTATCCTTCCGCTGGTGCGCTCGTCCTCGGAAGTAAAGCCATAGCCTATAGGCAGGACGTTCGTTTTATGTTTGATTTCAAGCAGGTAATCGACCAGAAAATCAACGGGCTTATTATCTGTTTGTACATATCCTTTGGCAGCGAGTTCTCGGTCTACGGTCTCTCTTACCCGGGTATCGGTAGATGCCTGATCTGCTCTCATTGAGCTGGAGATCTGAGGAGTGTTGCTGGCCCAACGGTAAGTTTTGAAACTAGCAAGGTTCGTATCGCCGTAATACTTGGCAGTAACTTCATGCACGGTGGCGCAGCCGGTTAGGCCGACCAAGAGTGCGAGAATTGGCATCAACTTGATCAAAGATTTCATTACATCCTCCTTTTATTTGCTCAGATTATTCTAACATCTATTTATATAATTTCAATATCATTCTAAAGAAAAAAATACCTGTTTTTAAAATACCGGTATATTCCCCGTAAGATAAAATTCATTTATTTTTTCCAGCTTATCATTGATAAAAGTAAGGGTTACTTCTACGTCGCCTTCCCAGTATCTGCCGTAAACCCAGATCTCTTTTTCTTTCGACACGATACGGGACTTGCGCGGCCTGGCTCCTAGGGTAGACAAGACTTCTTCTTTGGTCATGCCCGTGCGAATAATATGGCTTTTTGTGAGCGTGTCGTCTTCGGGATAAATGGCAGTAAAAGAAGTTTCATCCCAATTCGGCATGCAACCGGCATATAGCGGCAACAAGAACAATAAGCAAGAAAGGTAAAAAGCTTTTTTCATTTTTATAAGGTAAATTCCGGAATCTCAGGCTGGGTGTCGTAGAAGGCGGCACTCGATTTACTGCCCTTTTTCAAAAAGGAACCTGAAAGGCGCAGTGGATATCTTGAGCACGCTGTTGAAGCTGAATTTTGCCGCTTCCCAGGCAGCACCCACCGTGCCGCTTACCTGTGAGACCATCGGCACGACGCTTAAGTTGATGAACTTGCCTACGTCAGTGCTCATCATGGCCCTGTAGACCACAAGCTTTACCATATCGTTTTCGTCGTTAACATTGAGGAACGTGGCATTCTTTATAGCGACGGGATAATTGGAAATCTTTTTGCCCAGCATGCCGTATTCGGTATAATTTATTTCATCGATACTCAGGACGACGGCATCAAAATAGAAAGGCGTTTTTGCCTCAACGGGCACATTCCATTTCTCGACCGGAACAAGTTCCTTTATATTCACCTTTCCATCTTTGTTTTTTACGATATTCAGCCTTTTTATGTTCAGTACAAAAAGGTATATATTTGGTTTCTTGCGGGCGATTATTTCTATGGGGTCGAATACGAAATGGATCGAAGAAATATAGGCAAGCTCTTTTTCCGCAAATCCTTTGGGATTATCTATGGTTATTCCGCTTATCTCGATATGCGCCGCTAGCGGCGAGAATTCTATTTTTTCTATGGTTACATTGATGCCCAGGGTGCGTTCTATTTCTTTTTCCAGGACATTTTTTACTTCGATGTTTTTTATGAAAAAGAAAAGGCCGATAAAGAGAGCAATTATAAGAAGAAAAACAGCTCCGAGGGTAATAACAAACTTTTTAATGATCCCCATTTCGTTATCTGGTTTTTTTATAGAGGCCCATCAGTTCGGCCTGTTCTAGGATGTGCCCGTACATGGCTTTTTCTAGCTCTCCCTTAGTGATTGTTTCGCTAAGGTTGAGCATCTTATCCAGCGCGTATATTTTAAAAAAGTAACGGTGGCTGCCTGTCGGCGGGCAGGGGCTGACGTAATTATTTTTTCCGGAGGTATTCTTTCCTTGTTTTCCGGGAATGCTGTTTTTTTCGATACGTCCGGTAACGGGGATATCGAATACTACCCAATGCACATAGGTCCCCATAACTGCATCAGGGTCTTCCACAATTAGTACTAAGCTTTTTGTTCCTTCAGGTATGTCTTCGATGGTCAGTGGCGGGTTAATGCCTTCTCCTTGGCAGGAAAATTTCTGCGGAATATATTTTCCGCTTTCAAACTCAGGGCTGGTTATTTTCATATTAGACCCTCCTTGCGCTTTAGCTATTCCCGCGTAGCCATAGACTGCCAAAAGCAGGCATAAAAATAAAACAGGAATTATCCTTTTCAATTTAAGATGCCTCCACCTTTTGCATTTTATCAATCGTTCTTTTGTCCAGATTGAAAATACGGTCAAAGAGATTTTCCTTAAATGTCCCCGGGCCGGCGGAAGATCTTGCGGAACATTCCGCGGCGATCTCGAAGGCTGTTAACGCCGCAGCCGCAGCATAGGATAAGTCTTTCTCTACGGCAGCAAAAGTACCAATGGCAGATGCTGCCATGCAGCCTGTGCCCACAATATGGGTCATCATCGGATGGCCATTCTTGATAATATAGGTCTTTTTTCCGTCGGTGACGATATCTTCTTTTCCCGTTACCACCACCGTGCATTTACGTTTACGGGCAAGGCCCTGTGCCAGTCTCAGCATATTTTTATTTACCTGCCCGGAATCTACGCCTCTGGTTTTTACATCCTCTCCGCTGACCCTGGCGATCTCAGAGGCGTTACCCTTGATGATGCTGATCTTTACCCGGTTAAGGAGTTCTGCGGATTTTTTATCGCGTAGTTGGGTCGATCCGGTACCGCAGGCATCGAGTATTACCGGTATGCCTTTGGCATTCGCGCTTTTTCCTGCGCGCTTCATCGCTTCTACAAGGCCCGGAGTCAGGGTGCCTATGTTTAATACAAGGCTGGAGGCAATTGCAGCCATTTCAGCAGCTTCTTCTTTCGCATGGGCCATGATCGGCGAGCCGCCCAGCACCTTTACGATATTTGCACAATCATAAATAGTGACCCAGTTAGTCAAGTGGTGCACTACCGGCTTAGCGGCTTTTATCTTCTCCAGCAAGCGATAAACATCCAGTTTTATTTTATGCATCAACTATTTACTTACACTTTGTTTTCATCTTTCCGGAAGCAGGATTATAACCTGTGTCTTGCATTATATGGCCGGGAGTTGTTTCTTTTTTTATCTGTCCGGGTGGAACATGGCAGCAGCATCCGGCAATGAATAAACCCATTATCATCAAACAGAATCCCTTGAACATAACTCCTCCTTTTTATTATTAATTTAGGCTTATTTGGCGTTCCTTGCCTTTAAACCAAATATCCTGATTATTGCCTTACGGCCTGAAAGCGATTTCGTATTGTACTGTAATTCTATCCGTTTAATTACCCGTTTCTTGCCTACGAGATCAATAACTTCGGGATTTTCCCGGGGTTTGATTATCCGGCTTATTTTGATGTTCTGTGATGTTCCATAAGCGAAACTCACCTTAACATCCTTGAATTCCACTGGTTTTTTGAATACCGCTATTTTAATTGCGCGGAATTCTTCTGTCGTGGTCAGATAAATAATATCATGTGGCTGGTCACTGATGACCCGTTGGCCCAAAAGAACCCAAGGCTCGGCGGCATGCGTTAAACCACTGGTAGCTATAAGAATAGCCACGCACATGATTAATCCGGCGATTTTTTTCATCTGTCCTCCTTTTAATGTAAAGTTTGTTCGTGGTAAAGTTTGGGCCGGATTCTTTCTCCGGCCCGGTATATGCTATAAGACTACGGTCTATTTTTTACATTTCATGCAAAAGGTGTCGTGCGTGCATTTAATTACGGTCAGGACAAAAGCGTTGATAATGATCAACAAGACTATCTGGCCAAATAATCTCCATTCCATCTTGCCCTCCTTTTTGTCAATTATAGCACTTACCGTTCAAAATTGCCATGCTTTTATGGCTATTTTCCCTACTTTACCGCGCAGGGCAGAGCCTTTCTTCTTTTATGCGCGCCACGGAAGAGGCTTTTGTTTTTTTGGGAGATTTGCCATTTAAAGATGAGCCCAGCCAGCAATAAAGGCAGAGTTTTTCCTTTGGCAGGCCGATGGCTTTAACCATATCTTCAACTGTTTGATACCTTAAAGTGGTAACACCTAAGTCTTTTCTGATCCAGTCGACCATTTTTTTATATTTTGGCGAAGTATGGTCTATGTAAGAAGAAAGGTCTTCGATGTCCCTGCCTTCTAAGCTGCGGATCGCCCTGCGTGCGGCAAGTTCATTGATATTACGCGTGGAAAGGTTGAATTTGCAAGGGAACATTAGCGGCGGACAGGCCGGCCGCACATGCACTTCTTTGGCTGCATTATCCCAGAGTTTCTTAATGGTAAAGTTCTTAAGCTGCGTACCGCGCACAATAGAATCTTCACAGAGGGCTATCCGTTCGCCTTTAATGACCTCTTTTATCGCCACTAATTTCATTTTAGCTACCAAATCGCGGGTCTCCTGGGAAGGCGGAGTATAACTCCTACCGTATCCGGGAGTATATTTTACCAGCGGCCTTCTTAAGGGTACGCCCGATTCCATGGCATATCCGATAGCATGCGCAACGCCCGAATCCGGTACTCCACAGACGGAGTCTATTTCTATATCTTTATCATGCCGCGCCAGGCATCTGCCGCAGCGTTCACGCACGATTTCAGTGTTTATTCCTTCATAATCAGAGGCAGGAAAACCGGTATAGATCCAGAGAAAGGTACAGACCTGCTTTTTTTCTCTGCCCTTGGCCTTTTGCGTCATGCCGTTTTCATTGAGTAAGACGATCTCACCCGGCTCTAAATACTTGATGATCTGGAAGTCGTTGTTATAAAACGCAGTGGTTTCGCTGGTTACTGCCCAGCCGTCGGAATTTTTTCCGATGACCAAAGGATTAAAACCAAGCCTATCGCAGGCAGCATATACACCGTCCTTATTCAATATAAGCAGTGAGCAAGAGCCCTCAATAACGCTGAACAATTTTTCTATCCCCTCGATGATGTCGTGGCCCTGGGTGATCAGCTTGGAAACTAATTCTGCGGAATTAACCGTGCCCTTGCTTACTTCGCTGAAAGAAAAGCCCTTACTTAACATATCCTTGGCCAGTGTCTCGGCATTTTCGATCAGGCCGTTAAAGACCAGGCAGAATGGCCCGAATTTTGATTGCAGGTAGATTGGTTGTTCGTCAAAAGCGCTGATCACACCTATGCCTTTATTGCCGTGCATATTCTGGATATCCGAATAAAATTTAGCCTTGAACTGTGACTGGCTGATGTTGTGGATCTGGCGGGTGAATTTATCGCCTAATAGCGCCAGGCCGCCGAATTCAGTACCTAAATGGGAATGATAGTCCGTGCCGTAAAACAAGGTCCGCGCGCAATCACTTTTGGAGCTGACCCCGAATATTCCGCTCATAACATAACCCCCTATTTTTTAGCTTAAAATTTTTTAAAAACTAAAGTCTGTTTTTGTACTGCGGATGAGATATTTTATTTTACCCCAAAAGACCGTTTCCTTCAATCAAAAATAAGTTTAATATTTTCCTTTGCAAATGCTAAAAACTTTATATAATATTCACATGCATGCCTTGACCCTGATCATCATAAGTTTACTGGTTTTTGCCCTGGCGTATAGGTTCTACGCCAAGTTTATCATTACTAAGGTGCTCGTTTTTGACAGCCAGCGCAAGACCCCTGCCCATGCCTTCCGTGACGGTAAAGATTACCACCCTACAAATAAATTCGTGCTCTTCGGCCATCATTTTGCGGCGATCTCCGGAGCTGGCCCTTTGGTTGGACCGGTGCTTGCGGCGCAATTCGGGTTTCTTCCGGGTTTTCTTTGGATACTCATCGGCGCGGTTTTAGGCGGCGCAGTGCACGATATGGTCATTCTTTTTGCCTCAGTCAGGATGAAGGGCCAATCTCTCACCCGCCTGGCAAGAAAACATATCAGTCCGACTGCCGGCCTGGCTACGGGATTTGCCATACTTTTTATCATTGTTACCGCGCTCGCAGGCTTAGCACTGGTAGTGGTTAATGCCTTAAGCGAAAGTTCCTGGGCGACATTTACCATTGCTATGACTATCCCGGTTGCTTTTCTTGTTGCTCTCTATATGTATAAGATCCGTCCTGGTAAAATCGTCGAGGCATCGTTGATCGGAGTGGCATTGGTGATCGCAGGTGTTGTATTGGGCGAACCCTTATCAAAAACAGCTTTTGGTTCGATCTTCCTTTTATCTAAGCCGACACTTTCCATTATGCTGCCTATCTACGGCTTTATCGCTTCCATACTTCCTGTGTGGCTGCTTTTGTGCCCGCGGGATTATTTAAGTTCTTATATGAAGATCGGAACGATCCTTTTACTTATTTTGGGTATTTTTGTAGTCAATCCCAGGATACACATGCCGGCATTGACACCGTTTATTCATGGCGGCGGGCCGATCATTCCGGGTAAGGTATGGCCGTTTGTCTGTATCACTATTGCCTGTGGTGCGATAAGCGGGTTTCACAGTTTAGTCAGTTCCGGTACTACGCCTAAAATGATAGATAATGAGAGAGATATCCGTTTTATCAGTTTTGGAGCAATGTTGGTTGAAGCCGTGGTTTCGATCATGGCTTTGATCGCTGCAACAGTCCTGTTGCCGGGAGATTATTTTGCGATTAACCTACCGCCGGAAGTATTCGCAAAGCTGGGCATGACCACGACGCATCTGAGCCAGATCGAACATATGGCCGGAGAAACACTCGTTGCCCGGCCCGGTGGTGCGGTATCGCTTGCTGCGGGGATGTCGGTGATCCTTTCTTCGATAAAAGGCATGAAGCACCTGATGGGTTACTGGTATCATTTTGCCATTATGTTCGAGGCATTATTCATTTTGACCACGGTGGATACCGGAACGCGCGTAGCGCGCTATATCCTGCAGGAAATGGTAAAATTCATCAATCCAAAGCTAGGCAGGAGTAACTGGTTGCCGGGAATGGTCATTTCGGGAGGGATCATTAGCTTCCTTTGGGGTTATCTCGTATATAACGGGGATATTTCAACTATCTGGCCGATGTTTGGCGTGGCAAACCAGCTATTGGCGGCTTTGGCCCTGTTCGTGGGGACCACCTTTATACTTAAGCATTCCAAATCCTGGCTCTATGCGCTGATCACTTTTATTCCGGCGATGTTCATGTTTGTTACTACCTTTGTCGCCGGCTTTGCGAATATAACGCAGAACTACCTGCCCAAACAAACCTTCCAGGGGAACCTTAATGCCTCTATTTCCATCGTTATGCTCATATTGGTATTGATCATATTTTTCGAATCAATGAAAAAATCGGCCCGCCTATTATTGCAGAAAGCCTGAAGAAAAACACAGCTTAAATAAAAAACTCGAGGCGCTAAAGATACAACGCCTCGAGTGGAATAGCTGCTTGCCTTATTTTACGATAATTATAAATGTGGTTTCTTTTGCCGGCGGCGTATTTTTATCCCACGGCTGGGTATACTTTAAAGATACTTCAGTCTTGCCTTTTTTCAGGGTTTTAAAAGTCCAGACCTCTTTTCCGCCTGACCCGATCAATCCGGTATTGCTGGCGATATATTTTGAATCAACAAGTTCAAGTATATCTTTGTCTATAGGATCAGTTAATTGCCAGCTGTATCCGGTTGTATGGTTTGCCTCGAGGCTAATTACCGCATTTTCTCCAAGGTTTACTTCTATGGAGGTTGACGCGGTTTTTTGCACGGCTTGTCCATAAGTATTGCGGCATCCGGTCGATAATAACAATGCCGATGATATGGCAATAAGAAAACAACCTGTGATCCTATTGGGGAAGTTTTTGCTGTGCATTTATTCTTTCTCCTGTCCAGTTATTTTCATACCAGTTGCCGTTGGCCCCATATCTCCAGCGTCCGGTAAAAGAGTTGCAATCCGGCGCAAAGGTCAATTCTACTAAGCCGGCGTCTTTAGGCTCTTGATATGTAGGGGATTCTGACCAGCGGCCAGAAAACGAATTCCTGGAAATAGTTCCTTCTATTTTCCCGGAGTCATGGCTATATTCACCGGTTACCTTGCCTCCTGCCTGAGTCAATTTCATTTTGCCCCAGTTCGTTTGCCATTTACCGGTAGGATCGCAGGGCGAGCCTTTAAAAGTTAACCTATCTCCGGCCAAAGGCGGTTGTGGCGCAGGGGTAATGGCTGTTTCGTCTCTACGTGCATAAACCGCCGGAGTAATTAAGCATATACAAAGTAATAAACAAAGTATCAAACTGAGTATTTTCATGCTTCCTCCTTTTTAGCATAAGGATATATGCTTTTGCCCAATTATAGCACTTCCTTTTTTAAATTAAAAGGGATTCTACAAATAGTTTAGGCAACAGCCATTTCTTTGCGTTTCGGCTGATTTTTTGGTGCCAGCTTCACTTTTATCAGTTCCGCAGCTTTTCTGCCTGAAAAAAGCATTCCCGCAAATGTCGGCCCCATACGCGGTATGCCGAAAATTGTAGATACGGCCATTCCTGTTGCATAGAGTCCGGGAAATACCTCTCCGGTCTTTTCTACTACAAGATCTTCTGATGAATTCACATCCATCGGGCCATAGGTCTGGAGTTTAAGCAATCCTCTTTTTTCAAGACTCTTTGCTACCCAGGCATCATGGCCGGTTGCATCAACGACAACTTTTGCTTCCAAGGCAATGGGGTCAACGCAGGTAATCTGTCTCGGTAGGGCTGAAACCGGTGACCAATTAATTACTGCTCCTTCCACTCTATTATTACGGTAAACTACGTCGTCGAACTTGGTAAGATTCAGAATCTTTGCCCCCGAATCACAAGTGGCAGAGATGAGCTTTGAGCAGGCAGCCGGGCCGTCCGCAATGAATAAACCCTCTTCTGCTTCTTTATAAGGTATCTTCAATTCTTTAAGGATTTCATCTCCCGGAGCTCTGAAGGTTAGGGTATTCATAAAATAACCCCCGATCCAGAATCCGCCGCCTATATAATTATTGCTTTCAATGATCAAAGTTTTAAATCCGGCATTGGCTAAATCCCGCGCTGCTATAAGGCCGCTCGGACCCCCGCCCACTATGATTACATCGCAAACGATATACTCATTAAACCATTTGTTAAACTCACCAACAATTGCCCGGCTTATCTGAGATTCACTAATTTTACTAAACATTTTTGATCCTCCTATGGATTGGTGTGTTGTTTTTGCCGCAAAAGGCGGCATACTTGCCCATTCCTTTAGGGCAAGGTACTACTTCCCTACACCCCGCGCTAATCGGAATTGCGCGGGTGTGTTGCTTCCTGCAACAAAAAACCCTTATGCCAACCGCATAAGGGTAAAATAAATACTAACCTCCTTTCCCTCCGCTGGCATTATCCAGATCAGGTTATTAGGGTCATCCGCTTATTTTGCGGAACTCTCAGGCCGGATCCACGGCCTCCCCGTTTTTATTATTATAGATTATGTTTCTATTTTGTCAATAGTATCCCACTCCTTTTTTACAAAAAGCCCTGATCAAATATGTAAGCTTGATTCTTCCGGAGAAACGATGCGGCCATCTTTAAGATAGATGATCCGATTTGCCTGGGAACCGAGTTTAGGGTTATGCGTTGTCACAACCAGAGTCAGACCATCTTCTTTATTAAGTTTCTTGAACAAATCAAATATTTCCTGAGAGCTTTTAGTATCCAGATTTCCGGTCGGTTCATCAGCGAGGAGCACCTGAGGGCATGTTGCCAGCGCCCTAGCAATTGCTACTCTCTGTTTTTCTCCACCGGATAACTGCTTCGGAAGATGATTTATGCGCTGGCCTAGCCCTACCTTTTGCAAAAGATCAATTGAACGCTGTCTATCGTGCTTTACCCTGGCAAAATATAAAGGTAATTCCACATTTTCCAGCGCAGTTAAGCTGGGGATAAGTAAAAAATCCTGGAACACAAAGCTAATGAATCTGCGCCGCATAGACACAAGCGTTCTTTCGTTAGACTGCGAGACATTTTTTCCCATGACGCTTAACTTGCCGCTGGTGATTTTGCCCAGACATCCCAAGCTATCTAAGAGAGTTGTTTTTCCTGAGCCTGAAGGCCCCATGATGGCAATAAAATCTCTTTTGCATATTTCAAGATCTATATCTTTTACTGCCTGGATTTGCTCTGCAGGCAATTTGTAAACCTTAGTTAATTTTTCTGTTTTGATAATGCATTCTTTCATTTTTACTCTCCTGAGCGTATGGCTTCAATAGGTTTCATGAGCGACGCCCTCAGGGCTGGGTACGTTCCAGCGATCAAACCCATAATCACGGTGGCCACAAACGAAAGCACAAGCAGTGCCGGCTTGATAAGCACTAATTTACCTGCAGGCGTGTAAGGTAAAACCTGTCTGATAATATGTTCAACAATGGTACTTCCCACGGCTGCCAATGCCACGCCGAAAATCCCCCCGAATACACAAACGAGTGTAGTTTCCATCCAGATGATCTTAAAGATATCCATGGCAGAAGCGCCCAGCGCTTTCATTACCCCAATTTCGCGCGTGCGTTCAAAAACTGACATAAGAATTGTATTTGTAACTCCGATAACCGCAATGAATATGGCAATCAACGCAATCGAGCTAGCCATTGCCCGGGCCGAAGAGATTAAATTCAAGATGGTTCCGCGCACCTGCGCAAGGCTGATTACCTGAATTCCCGGTTCATTATATAGGTCTTCCTCAAACTTCGCTATGCTGCGGATATCTTTTAACTTAATACCTATGCCGGTAAGCTTACCTGGTAAATCGAAGATCCTTTGGGCTGTGGCCAGTGGTGTAAAGATTATCCCGTCATCCTGGGTGCCGTTACGTTCAAAGATGCCGACCACGGTCAAAACCTTTTCTATACCGGGGACAAAAATTTTATCTCCCACAGAGCGCTGCTCAGCTTCTGCTGCCTCATAGCCCATGATTGCCTCATCAGCGTTATTACCGGAAAACCATCCTCCGGATTTAAATTTTGACCAAGGCTTAAGCTCCAGGTAAGATTTTTCTATTCCCATATACAAAGAGAACGCGCCACGGCCTCCCGGGCCCTCTTGATTATAAGCGGTTGAGACTAATTGCGGCGTAATTTTATCAATGCGCGGATCTTTAACAATACGCTCATAGATATCTTCTTTCATATAACGTAAGCCCCCTCCGCCTTTAAGCATCAAGGTCGCTGCTTCGTAAGGACAACCCTTAGCAGTAACCAGGAGATGGTAGCCGAGCTTGTTAATATCATTGTTGAGACCACGCTGATAGCCGGCATCAAAACCCATAAGGCTTACTAATACTGCTACTGCAATCGCTACGGCTCCTACGGTAAGGGCAGTACGGATTTTTTTTCTGCTTAAATTCTTAAAAGCGATATTTATTGCTTTCATTTTAACCGTACTCCTTCCCCGATTATTTCTATCTGAGAACCTTCTTTTTTTACCACTCCCTGTGCAATTACCTGCTTGCCCCTAATTTGGGGAATGGCAAAATATGATGAATGCAAATCTACATAGATAACTCCGGTCTGGTCTTTCAAGAGGAACCATCCTCCTGCAGGGCATTCATCAGTGATTTTACCCTCAATCTTAACTATTTTACCTGCAAATTGCCCGGGGTTAGCCAATATTTTGCCAATAGGCGTAACCATCTGCTCAGTGATTGGTTGGCCGAACCCTTTTTCAGCGTACGCCTGCCCAAATATAGAAATCGTTGTTAGGATTATTGTTATGCTCAATAGAAAAATAATAATCGTTTTCATTTAATTACCTCCTTTATTTACTTTGAGATTCTGAATTTAATTTAAGTTCTTTAAGAAGTATCAGATTTTTCTTCAAACCGCGCAAGGTGGCCAAAAAGTCTTCATGGTTTGCTTTACTGGGGTCGCTTATTTTAAGATTACCTTTTAAAAAATCCTCTAACGTAAGACCGATAAACTGCCTAGTAAAGTTTTTATCCATAAATTTCGAGGCTTCTGGCGAAGACATCTTCTGGTAATAGAAATTTAAAACCTTGCCCTCTAAATTCGTAGCCAAAATAAGCTGCATGCCTCCGTATTTACCTTTCTGGTTTACGCCATGGATCTGCCCAATTACTTCTTTGCCTTTTAATACACCATAAAAAGAATACGGCACATCAATAGTTTCATACACCGTGTCCAGCTTATCGCCTAATTCTTGTTCTATCTTTTGGAATAATGTCTCGCCCCCTATTTCTTTGATAGATATAAAATCGGTCCGGTAGCCGGTGGATTCCGGAAAAAGCCTTTTTACATCGCGGTCCGGGTCATTCAATGTGCATCCCACTGCTGCAAAGGCATATGAAGAAAAGCTATATAACAAGATAAACATGACGAAAATAATTTTTTTCATCAGTCCTCCCTATAATCCAAAATAATAAAATTGGAGCAAAAACTTATCTTCCTCTTTTTCTCCGTCATTACTAAAATCGTGCGAGAATGTTGCGCGTAATGTTTTATTCTGGGTCAATTTATAAGACACGCCTGCCGTCAGGGTGGAAAGATCAGAAGAGCTCTCGTTTAAATCGTTGATCCAGGACTGAAATTGGAGCTCAAATTGACAATTTTGATATTTAGGCAACGTATAATCTATCTCAGTTAGATACCCCAGAACACGATCTTTATCGTTCGTTCCGTAAGCAACCTCCCCTTTAAATAAATACGGTCCAAAAAGATACTGTCCATCTATGCCTACTCTTTTTTTATCGGTGGCCTCATCGGATAAAAGTTCATTTTTCGGGAATGTGCGCATGCCATCTGTCTCTAGAACCTTTCCATAAAGCAAGGAAAAGCCGTATTGTAAATTTTCACTTGATGGCGAGCCAATTCTGGTAGTAGCAAGGAAACTTCCGTCTTTTCTACGTATGCTCATGCCGGAACCCAGCTGCAGAGAAGATTCGTAGTCAAACTTGGGCAACGAACCCCTTAGAGAAATCCCCCAGTCCTTAGTGAATCCAATATCATTCATTGCCAATGTCTGAAGAATTGTCCCGTGGGTATCAAGCACGGGTTCAAGGCCAAAAGACGGATCAAAGTGCCCGGCTCTGATTTTTGTTACATAACCCAGCTTGTATTCTAACCAGGCATTGTGTATTTCCAGCCCCCAGGCCTCATGGGAATTTTTTTTGCTGTCATAAGAAGCGCGCATCTGTAAATCTCCGGTCATATAATCTCCATACTCATTGCTAAATTTCTTGTAATACTCAAATCCGATGGAATTCGCCAGGGTAGAGCTCTTGCCTACCCAATGGTCTATGTTAGAATATCCGCCTATTAAGTTTATTTCTTTATAGAAAAGGGATTCGCTGGCTGCAGCGTTAACCTTTAAGAAAAATGTCAGTAAAATTATTATACTTACAGAATATAAAAGCAATGATCTCGTCTGGCTTGTTTTAAACAGCACCATTATTAAATCTTCCTGAATTGATGAATTAGTTTGATGATCTCCGATAGTTTATGTTTCTTTTCTAATAGAGATTTACCCCTCATTGCGCTAGTAACGCAACCCTCAAAATGCTTTTCTAAAATTTTATCCTCTACTCTAGCCAGGGCATGCATAACCGCGCGTATCTGGTTGAGGATGTTAATGCAATATTGCCCATTTCCAACCATTTTTTGTATGCCACGTACTTGCCCTTCTATCCTTCTAAGTGCTACAAGATTGCCTGTATGGTTGGGATATTTTTTCATAAGCTGCTCCTTTCAGTTACTTAAATTATAGCATACCCCCCAGGGGTATGTCAAGGATAATTTTTAAAATAGGGAGTATTTTGTAAGGGGGGTTATCTTAAGCCTGTGATTCGGGCAGGTTCTTGAGCTTTAATTTTTCTTTAAGTTCTTTTTCCAGCTCTTTACGTTGCGCGATTTCCATGTGCAGTTGCTTGGTGATAATATCCGAGGTTATCTGCGCTATTTCAAATTTAATGCTCTGTTGTTTTGTGATGTAAAACCCAATACCCAGGAACGAAAAGATTATCATCAGGGCGATCGCAGAGATAACATTATCTCTGAGGTTTTTATTGATCGGTGCTGCAATAATGTTGTAATTCAACCCGACAAATAAGCACCAGTTCTTGCTTCCGACATGTATGGGCGCAAACGTCACGAGAAACCTTGCCTTTGCTTTCTCCCCTGCTTTTATGTAAAAGGTGTCGATAAAAGAACCTTTTTCTCCGCGGTTGATCTTTTGTATTATTTCGCTCACCATCTGCGGGTTTTGTTTAACCAGGTTCTCGCTTAAGAATTTAGAGATATTCGTCCCGATGTATTGCTTCTCCTGTGAGCTCAATACCGTAGTATTATTATCCATTAACAGGGCGTAGTATCTATTTTCATTATTGATGTGTTTAAATAAAGAATTAAGCCGTTCTATGGAAATTAAGGTGCGTAAGCCGCCCAAAAATTCCTGGTTATCGAAAACCGGCTGAACCAGGGATAGGACTTGGTGACCATCGCCATCCTTAAATACACTGCTGACAAACGCTTCTTGATTTTTTAAAACAGTTGCTACATCGGAAAAGTGCGAAAAGTCCTGAAACTGATTTGTCGAATCAGGAGAAAACATATTCCAGGCCGTACCTTGCTTGTCGATGAGATAAAACGAATCTACCAGATTCTCGATATCCCTGTAGCTGTCTTTCAAAGAAGCGTAATACTTCAAATCTTCCCTAAGCACGGTCGGCTGTTCTTTGACAACTTTGCGTACGGCAAAGCTTGTAGACATAAGCTGGAGCTCTTTTGCTATATTGGTGATGTATTGTTCCACGCTTTGCGCCTCTGATTCGGTGATCAGCGAAAGCTGCGACATGGTCTGCCTGATCATCGCTTTTTCAAAATCGATATGATTAAGCCACGCCGTATAGCCTACGACCCCCAAAACGAGGATGCTCACCAAAAGGAAAGCTGCTGTAAGGAGTATCTGCTTTAATTGTTTTTTCTTGATCCGTTGCATTTTTTATATAGACTACCGGTTAGTTATACTTAGCACAAATTTTCAATATTATAGCATATTAAGTGTAATAGTAAAACGAAGTTTATTCGTACCAGCTACATCAGAACTTGCGGTATCTGTTGTGGCTTGGGCCGCGCCTGAAATGCTTACCTTGATGCCGAGGCTGAGGCGCATTTTCATTAAACTGTTCTGAGGGTATTTGCGGGTGTTTTGAAACAGGCAGTTTTATATGAATGATTTTTTCGATATCGCGCACATCGCGGCTCTGGTCAGGAGTAGCAAAAGAAATCGCATGGCCTTGGCGGCCGGCCCTGGCCGTGCGGCCGATACGATGTACGTAATTCTCGGCGTCTTCGGGTAGGTCGTAATTAATTACCAGTTCGATTCGTGAAACATCAATCCCTCGTGCTGCGATATCAGTAGCTACCAGTATCCTGTATTTCCCGGATTTAAAACCTTCCAATGCTTCCCGGCGCTGGTTCAGGGAACGATTGGAATGTATCTCGGATGCGCTATAACCCATATCCCGGATCGAGCGGGCGATCTTTCCGGCATTATACTTGGTGCGGGAAAATAAAAGTATTGTTCCCTGATATTGCGCAAGTAGTTTCTTAAGGAGCTGCAGCTTGGATTCTTTTTTAACGATAAATAATTCCTGGGTCACGTGTTCGGCGGTCGTGCCGGAAGGTGCGATCTCTACGGAAACAGGAAGTTTCATATGCCGGGCGGCCATCTCCATGATTTCCTTGGGTATGGTCGCGGAAAAAAGCATGGTCTGCCTGTCTTTGGGCATAAAACGTAAGATCTTCTCTATCTGCGGGGCAAAACCCATATCCAGCATACGGTCTGCCTCGTCCAGCACCAACATGGTTGCTTCATCCAGCATAACATTCCACTGGCTCATATGATCGATCAACCTACCCGGAGTGGCAATTATCACGCGCGGGTTTTTGCGCAGCGCCTGTATTTGCGGCTGCATGGGTGCGCCTCCGATAAGGCAGGCGGTAGTCATCCCGAACGGATGGGTTAAGCCCTGGAAAGCTTCATCGATCTGGATAGCTAATTCGCGGGTAGGCGCAAGGACCAGGGCCATCCCTTTTTTTTGCGCCAGGCGTTGTACCATAGGTATGGCAAAGGCATGAGTTTTGCCTGTGCCGGTCTGGGCAATACCGATGACATCTTTGCCCTGGATAGCTAAAGGAATAGCTTTTATCTGAATAGGTGTGGGCGACTTGAATTTTATGCGTTCAAGGATCTCCAGGATCTTCGGGGCAATGCCTAATCCGTAGAAACTTTGTTCGGGTGGAACAACTTCTGCTTTATGCGTCATAGTTTTACCTACTTAAGTTTTTTGGTATGTGACAGGTGGGCGTAATGCCGCGCCTTTGAAAATATTTCTGATGATATTCTTCTGCCGGGTAAAATTCTTTTGCCGGTAGAATTTCGGTTACTATTGGTTTCTTGAACTTTTTTGATTTAGAGAGTTTTTCTTTTAAAGCCCGGGCGATCTTTTCTTGTTCAGGGGTAAAATAAAAAATTACCGAACGGTATTGCGAGCCAATATCCGGGCCCTGCCTGTTGGGTGTGGTCGGGTCGTGGATAGACCAAAATACATCCAAGAGGTCTTCGTAAGAAACGGCCTGGGGATTATATTCAACCAGGACCACTTCAGCATGGCCTGTTTTATCCGTGCATACATCTTCATAGGTGGGATTTTTTAAGGCCCCGCCCATATAGCCAGCCGTAGTTTTTTCAACTCCCTTTACTTGCGCAAATGCCGACTCAACACCCCAGAAACAACCTGCGCCAAAAGCTGCTTTTTGCGGGTCTGCGGGCATAGGTACAAGCTTCAGGGCAAGGGTATTGATACAATAGCGTTTTCCGGTGGGCGGCGGGCCATCGTCAAAAACATGGCCTAGATGTGCGCCGCACCTGGCGCAGGATACCTCGGTTCTATGTAGGCCATGGCTGCTATCTGTGGTGAGTTTTATGTTTAATTCCGAAACCGGTTGCCAAAAACTGGGCCAACCGGTCCCTGACTCGAATTTTTCTTCATACCTGAAAAGGTCCGTTCCGCAGCCTGCGCACTCATAGATCCCGTTTTTTCCTTTAGGCGGCATGGGGCAGAGCTTGGCAAACGGAGCCTCTGTTTCTTTTAGGCGCATTATTTTAAATTGCTCCGGCGTAAGTATCTTTTTCCATTCAGCAGCTGATTTATGGACTTTTTCTACCAGCTCTGTTTTGCCTGTGAAGGCGTTAAAAATGGGTATCTTTCCCGAATCTATCATGTTTGCTCCCAATAAAAAAGGAAATAGCGCCAAGATCAGGTAACCGGCTTTTGCTTTTTTAGTGGTAAAGATAAACATAGTTTATTTTATCGAGTCCTATTTATTACTATACTAACCTAAATTATCGTTTTGTTCAATTAGATTTTACGCACTCTGGTTATCAGACTTCCTTCATTTTATTGATCAGCGGTAGGCACAGGAAGCTGGTGAGCGCCGATAGGATAATGAGCCATTTTAATCCGACCTTGGGCAGGAGAAAAGCTCCGGAAAGATTGCTGGTTACCAGGGCCAAATTACTTACACTGCACAAAAGCGCGAAAGATGTTGCCTCGAATCCTTTGGTTGTATTCCTGGCCATAAAATCCATTACCATCAGGAAAATGAACATCCCGATAAAACTGTAAAAAACATTGTAGATAACCGCGGTCACTGGCGTGTAGTAAAGGTAGCTTAAGGTGGTCACCGCGCCTAAAAATACGGAAAAGAACAGCCACTGTTTCATCTTTATTTTTTGGCTGAATTTATAATAAAGTAATGCGCCGCTGATTTCAAAAATTGTTCCTATCGTAGCCAGCGCCCCGATCCACACCTTTCCCCATTTGAAAGCATCTCTTTGGATGAAGAAAAGCGGGGTTCCGAAAGACGGAGAATATTTATAAAGAAAGATGAACAACGCCACAATGATCAAGTTTTTGTCCGTAAGCAGTTCTTTTAAGTGAGCGAACAGGGAGTTGTTCTTATTTTGGCCGTTTAAGGCGGGAGTTTCTTGGTAAAAAGACGCGATCAGGCCCACTAAAATATAGATCGGGATAAGGAATAAGAATGCCACGCGGTAATCCCATTTTTGGGCAATGATGCCGCCGACAAGCCCGGTGATCAGGCCGGAAGCCGAGATGGCTATCCATTGCACGCTTTGTATCCTGCCCGTGGCCTTGTGTATCTTACCTTCTACGCACATGATCCCATCGGCAGATACATCCCTGAACGCGCCGTTGGTCGAATTCATCAGCAGGACCGCGATCAAAATAAAAATAGGCATATTCAATAAACCGATGAACAGGACCGTGATTATATCCAACGCGAGAGATATAAAGATCCATATTTTTTTGCTGAAAGAATTATCTATGACGTAGCCGATTATTGGTTTTATCAGCCAGGCTGAAAGGACAATGCTATTGATGACCATTATCTTTTCAGGGGAAAAATGTAGGGTTTCTTTAAGGTAATAAAACAGGCCCTGGGACGGCAGGCCTTCGATGCCTTGCGTAAAATATACCGCACTGCTTAATGCAAATACCCAGAATAATTTCCTGTTCACTTTTTAAGAAACCTCCATGAAAATAAAAAGACTATCACACGCGTGATAGTCTTTTTTAAACGGGTGCTAAAACGCTTAGGCGCACAAACCTTCTCCTTGTGTCTTAAGGCGTGCTGGTTTGGTTTTGCCCTGCAGGTACTGGAACAGGCGCTGGTTCAGCTATCGGCTTAGCATTTTCTGCGGGAGTTTGCTGAACCGCTGCAGGCTGTGTTTTTTGTTCTGCGGGAACTGGGATCGCTGCCGGGGCAACAGCTGGTGTTTTTATCTTTACCCTTTCCAGGACCGATTTATTTCTTTGCGAAGACATCAAAGCGAGGCTTAAGCAGGTAATGATAAATAAAGTCGCCAATGTCGCAGTGGCCTGGGTGAGAAATGTATTGGTTTTTGTACCAAACATCGATTCTACTCCGGAAAAGCTGTCCACCAGGCCCCCACCTTTGCCCTGCTGAATAAGAATAAGCCCGATCAAACCTGCACATACCAAGATATGGATGATCAAAACAAACGTAAACATTATTATTTAGCTCCTATCGCGCTTTTTACTATCGCAGTAAATGAATCTACCTTAAGGCTCGCTCCGCCGACCAGCGCTCCGTCTATATCCGGCTGCTTCATCAGTTCTGCTGCATTTTCCGGTTTGACACTGCCGCCATACTGGATCCTGATGGCCTCGGCAACAGCATTATTATACATCTTACCCAATAAATCACGAATGAATTTTTGCACTTCTTGTGCCTGCCCCGGAGTTGCGGTTTTACCCGTGCCGATGGCCCAGACCGGTTCATAAGCGATCACCAATTTAGACGCTTCTTCCGGAGTGATATCCTTAAGGCCATTTTCTACATGGTCCCTGATCACGTCAAAGGTCTTATTTTTTTCTCTTTCGCTTAAGTTTTCGCCTACACAGACAATAGGTGTTAAGCCGTGTTTTAATGCTGCTTTTAATTTCTTATTTACCGATTCGTTTGTTTCATGGAAAAACTGCCTTCTTTCGGAGTGGCCGATGATCACGTATTTTGCCCCGGCGTCTTTTAAGAAAAGGCCGGAGACTTCTCCGGTAAATGCGCCTTCATCTTCCCAATATAAGTCCTGGGCGCCGAGTTGCATATTCGATCCGATAAGTACTTCCGCCACTTCGCTTAATGCAGTAAACACCGGGCAAAGCACGATATCGATTTTTTCTTGGTCTAATTTATAAAGTTCTCTTTTCAGGCCGTTGGATAGCTCGATGGCCTGGGAGATCGTTTTATACATTTTCCAGTTTCCGGCAATAATGGGTTTTCTCATCATTTGTCCGTAAGCGCGGCTACACCCGGCAAGGTTCTTCCTTCCAGGAATTCCAGCGACGCCCCTCCGCCAGTAGAAACATGGCTCATTTTATTCTCTAACTTGAATTTGGCTACGGCCGCGGCTGAGTCGCCGCCTCCGATGATCGTGGTGACACCCGATCCAGCGATAAACCTGGCGATTTCTTCTGTGCCGTGGGCAAAGGCATCCATTTCAAATATGCCCAAAGGCCCGTTCCAGACTATTGTCTTGGCGGTTTTTAAATTATCCTTGAATAGCTGTATTGATTTCGGGCCGATATCCACGCCGATCTTACCATCGGGGATATTTTCGCCCACCAGCTCTGTTTTTGCTGCAGGGTCTATTTTTTCTACGACCACGTTATCTATGGGTAAAATAATTTTGACATTGGCCTTCTTGGCTTTTTCTAAAATATCCTTGGCTATGTTCAGCTTATCCGCTTCTAATTTTGAGTTGCCGATAGTTTTTCCCTGTGCTTTCAAGAAGGTATAGCACATGCCGCCGCCGATCAGGATCATATCCGCTTTCTTCAGGAGATTCTCGATAAGCATGATCTTGTCAGATACCTTAGCGCCTCCTAAAATAACCACATAAGGTTTTTTGGGGCTGGTCACCGCTTCGCCTAAATATTTGATTTCCTTTTCCAGGAGAAAACCCGCTACTGCCGGCTTTAAGAACTTTGTCACACCTTCGGTTGAAGCATGCGCGCGGTGTGCCGTGCCAAAGGCATCATTTACGTAAAGCTCACCCAGGGATGCCAGCTGTTTGGCAAAATTCGCATCATTTGCTTCTTCTTCTGCGTGAAAACGCAGGTTTTCTAAGAGGATCATCCTTTCCTTCGAGTCAGCTATTTCCTTTTTCACGCTATCGCCGATACAATCATTAAGTTGCTTTACCGGCTCTTTTAATAGTTCGGATAGCCTTTTAGAAGCGGGCTTTAAACTGTATTTTTCCACTACCTTTCCGTCCGGCCGGCCCAAATGGCTCATCAGGATAAGCTTTTTTACGCCTGCTTTTAGGCAATATTCAATAGTGGGAAGCGCTGCCTTTATGCGGGTATCATCGGTAATGTTTAATTTATCATCTAGGGGCACATTGAAATCCACGCGCATAAGCACTGATTTGCCTTTGATGTTTACGTCTTTAATGCCAAGCTTGTTCATCTGTATACTGCCTCCTGTGTAATCTTGAAGTATCCTATTATATACAAAAATATTTTCTTTGCAAGATTAATTATTACGCGTTAAGCGGAAGGCATTACTTCGTAAGAAGAAAAATCCCGACATTTGCAAAGAGGTTCGGCAGCAGCGCCACCCTCTTTTTTTCTCCTAAAAATACGCTGCGTTCGATCTTTGCATTCCGGGAACTACAATAGTGGATAAAATCCGTCATACTTAAGAAATGCACGTTCGGGGAATCATACCAGCTATAAGGAAGCGAAGAAGTAACCGGGGCTCGCCCTAAGAAAAAGAGCTGTAACCTTGATTTATAATGCGCGAAATTAGGCAGGCCGACGATTACCTTTTTGCCTACGCGCAGCGCCTCGCGAAAGACCGTATCGAAATGTGCGACCTGCTGGAGGCTCTGATTAAGGATGACATAATCAAAGGATTCGTCGCTGTATTCCGAAAGCCCGCTATCTATGTCCCCGTGCAGGACGTTCAGGCCTTTTTCTACGCATTCATAAATGGCTTGTTCGTCTTTTTCTATGCCGTGAGCAGTGCATCCTTTTTCCCCGACCAATAAGGACATCAGTTCGCCGTTGCCGCAGCCTAAATCCAATATGTTAGTATTCGGCTCGATAATCTCGGTAATAACCAGATTGTCCAGGCGTGCGTGTTTATGCTCCATTTTTTTCTATATCTCCATAAACTTTTTTTAAAAAGTTCTTTATCAGGTGTGTCTCTTCTTTAGTCTCCAGCAAAAAGGCGTCGTGGCCGTAAGTTGAGTCGACCTCGCAATAGGTCGCTTCTAAACCCGACAACTTACTGGCCCTGACTATTTCTTTCGACTGATAGGCCGGATAAAGCCAGTCGGACTTAAAGGCAATGACCAGTAATTTTGCTTTTATCCCTTTAAAAAGAGTCTGTATGGTTTTACCTTCCAGAAGATTAAAATTATCCATGGCTTTGGTGATATAGAGGTAAGAATTGGCGTCAAACCTTTTTACGAACAGGTCGCCGCGATATTTCAGGTATCCTTCTACTTCAAAATCCGCGGTGAACTTAAAAGGCCGGACCTCTTTTTTCTTTTCCCTTCCGAATTTATCTTCCATGGATTGATCGCTCATGTAAGTAATGTGGCCGATCATCCTGGCTACCGCCAGCCCTTTAGCTGGAGGCGTCGCTCCATAATAATTGCCTTCTTTCCAGTTGGCATCGGCCATGATCGCCTGTCTGCCGACTTCATCAAAGGCGATCTGCTGAGAAGAGTGCTTAAGTGCAGTGGCGATGGGTATGGCGCTACGAAGACGCTCGGGATATTTAGCCAGCCAAAACAAAGCCTGCATTCCACCCATTGACCCACCGGCTACGGACAATAATTTATCAATGCCTAAATGATCAACAAGCTCCCTTTGGCAATTGACTATGTCCTGAATGCTGATGATGGGGAATTCTAAGGCGTAAGGTTTATTGGTTTTTGGGTTAATGCTTGACGGGCCGGTTGTGCCCTTGCACCCACCTAAAATATTTGAACAAATAACAAAATATTTATCCGTATCAAAGGCCTTTCCCGGACCGATTATAGTATCCCACCAGCCAGGGTACTTATCATCCGCCTGGTGCAGCCCTGCAGCGTGCGCATCCCCTGAAAGCGCGTGGAGAACCAAAATAGCGTTTGATTTGTTCGCATTCAGCTCGCCGTAGGTCTCGTAGGCCACGGTAATCGGCCCAAGCTTTTCTCCGCACTCAAGTTTTAGCTCATGCGGCGGCCCGGCAAAGGTGAAATATTCCGTTTTTACTATTCCTATACTTTTTTCTTTCACGATAAATACTCCTGAAACAACCAAGTGGAAAGATAACGCTCTCCGGTATCCGGTAGCACTACCACGACGGTTTTATCTTTTGCTTCTTTTCTTTTTGCGACTTCTAACGCCGCCCACATCGCAGCGCCGCTGGATATGCCCACAAAGATCCCCTCTTCCCGCGCCAGGCGCTTGGCAATATTTCCGGCGTCTTCATTGGAAACCCGGATCACTTCATCAATTACTTTCAAATTCAAGATCTGCGGCAGAAAACCGGCACCTATGCCTTGTATTTTATGCGGCCCGGGTTTTCCTCCGGATAAAACAGGGGAATCAGCCGGCTCAACGCCGATAACCTTAACCTGCGGTTTTTTCTTTTTTAGGACTTCCCCGACTCCCGTTATTGTACCACCGGTACCTATGCCTGCAACAAAAATATCAACTTCACTATCCGTATCCTTCCAGATCTCTTCAGCCGTAGTCTTGCGGTGAATTTCAGGGTTCGCTGGGTTATTAAATTGCTGCGGCATAAAACTGTTTGCTGTTTTCTTAAGCAGCTCTTCGGCTTTTTCTATTGCCCCGCGCATGCCTTTTGCGCCTTCTGTCAGGACAACTTCAGCCCCCAGGATCTTCAATAATTGTCTGCGCTCCAGACTCATTGTATCCGGCATAGTGAGAATCAGCCGATATCCTTTTGCCGCGGCGACAAAGGCCAAGGCAATGCCGGTATTGCCTGATGTTGGCTCAATGATCACTGAATCTTTCTTTAATTTGCCCTCTTTTTCCGCTGCTTCAACCATGGCCACGCCAATTCTATCTTTGACGCTGGAAAGAGGATTAAAAAATTCTAATTTTGCTAAAATTGTCGCATTCAAGCCCTTAGTTAGTTTATTTATTTTAACCAAAGGGGTACGGCCGATGGTTTTGGTTATATCAGAATATATGTTTGTCATATTTTACTCCTTATGCAGCCTTTTTCAGGGCCTGCTCAATATCCGCGATAATATCATCAATATGCTCAATCCCTATGGACAGCCGTATAAAATCCGGCGTTACACCGGTGGCTAACTGTTCTTGGGCTGATAATTGTTGATGCGTAGTGGTTGCGGGATGAATAGCTAAGCTCTTGGCATCGCCAACATTAGCCAAATGCGAGATCAATTCCAGAGAATTGATGAACTTTTTCCCGGCCGCAAGCCCTCCTTTAATGCCAAAACCAATAATCGCTCCTGAGCCCTTGGGTAAATATTTTTTCACCCTTTCTTTTTCCGGACTAGAATCCAGGCCCGGATAATTCACCCAGGAAACCTTAGGATTTTTCTCCAGGTATTTAGCCACAGCCAATGCATTTTCAGAATGCCTGGGCATTCTCAAGTGCAATGTTTCTAAACCTTGTAAGAAAAGAAAGGCGTTAAATGGCGAAAGCGCTGGTCCCAAATCTCTTAAAAGCGCGACCCTTGCCTTTACAATATAAGCAATATTGCCTAAAGGCTTCAGAGCCTGGACAAAATTAATGCCGTGATAGCTGGGGTCGGGCTCGGAAATCAAAGGAAACTTGCCCTTGGTCCAGTCAAATTTTCCCGAATCCACAATTAAGCCGCCTAAAGAAGTGCCATGGCCGCCGATAAATTTCGTGGCGGAATAAACTACAATATCTACCCCAAAATCAATCGGTCTTAGTAAGTATGGAGAAACGGTATTGTCCAGGATGAACGGTAACCCATTTTTATGCGCTAGCTTAGACAGGCCTTCTAGGTCTGCCACGTCCAGCTTAGGATTACCGATAGATTCAGCGTAAATCGCCTTGGTTTTAGGAGTGATCGCTTTTTCGAATGCCTTCAGGTCATTGGATTTGACAAACTTTACTTCTATGCCTAATCTAGCAAAGGTGTAATGGAACAGATTATATGTGCCGCCGTAAAGATTATCCGCGGAAACGATTTCATCGCCTGCCTGAGTAATATTTAAAATAGCTAAAGTAATGGCCGACTGTCCGCTGGCCACGGCCAAAGCGCCTACGCCGCCATCTAACAAGGCGATCCTTTTTTCTAAGACATCAGTGGTCGGATTCATCAGCCGGGTATAGATGTTGCCGAATTCTTTTAAAGCAAAGAGATTGGCAGCATGCTCGGTATCTTTGAATTGATAGGATGTGGTCTGGTAAATAGGCACTGCGCGCGAGCCCGTAGTCGGATCCGGCTCTTGTCCGCCGTGAAGCGTTAAGCTTTCCACCTTTAACTTAGCATCAATTTTACACATTTTTCCTCCTTGCTTTTAGAACGAATACTGCGCGCTTAGAACTACTCCGTCGCCCAGCCCTACTTTATTGCCAGATTTACTGTTTCCGGCATTAACATAAGCCGCGATCAAAGAAAGATTCTTATTTACTAACAGGCCTAAGTGGGCATCCCAGTAGTTGGCATTCTTAAAATCCGGGTATTTTGCCCCTTGCTTATATTCAAAGCCGATAACAATTTTTTTAGTAAGCAAAACATCTATATTACCAAAAGCTACTTCTTTTCTCTTTTTATCAAAGCCAAAAATCCCGTTAACCCTTCCTCTTGTTGAGAGAACGCCTCCTGATAGCAAAACCGGCTTGGGTAGTTGCGTAATCAATTTTGTAAATACTAAATAATAATCTGTTCCGTCCGTATCTACTCCTAGGCCTTTATCAGAAGCGTTTTTCCAGATACTGCCTACAGAAACTGCCGGAATAAACTTGTTATCCTTGAAGTTCTCCGGGATCAGCAGGAGTTTTGCGCCAAGGTTGTTCTTGTGCCTGGTCGGGCTGTTGCTTTGCGCAATGGTTTCATATCCATAAGAAACCTCTATGCGTTTAAAAAGCGTGTCTGCGACGCCAAAAGCGGTCCAATCCACTTTAACATCGTCTAAGTTCACGTACCAGCCGCCGAACCTAGGCTTGCCCAAAACGTCAACATCCCCGATTTTTAAATAATCTTTTTCATTGCCGGAATCCGCCAAATATGCTAAGGGATTTAACGCAACACCTCCAACACCTTCCAGATTGTTAAACGGGACTCCTGCCTCTGATACATCAAAGTAAGATACAAACACCAACACTAGAATTGCGGAAAGAACAATAGTTTTTCTCATTAGAGAATCCTCCTATTAAATTAGCGCCGCAACTCCAGTTGACTGGTTGTATCAGGCAAAATGATCATTATAATTTTGAAAGAACGGTTAATCCGGTAGACCGGAAAAACATAACTACTATACCTTGATTATATACCACCTCCTTCTTTATGCCATATATCGTCAAAACGGTTCTTTTCCGTAACCTCTATTTGGACTATCCTGGAATCATGGACCGTAATCATAACTGTCCCATATTTTAAACCATGTATAGAATCGCTGATATCTTTTATAATCGCGTCATTTACGATATTCTTTCCATTCTTCATTATAGCCACCATTTATATCTGATAGACCGCTGTTTCTTTTTGTACGTTTATTTGGTTAAGCAGATCTTCAAATGTGACATTATCCACTACATTGGATGTCGCCAGATTTATTTCCTGCCAAATTTTTCTCAGGACACATCTTTCTATTATATTGCACCCTGAATATCTCTTCTCAACACAGGCAATGGGCTCGATCGGGCCGTCAATAAAACGGATAACATCGCCTAATTTAATTTGTGCAGGATGTTTTGCCAGAAAATAGCCGCCAACTTTTCCGCGCTTGCTCTTGACAAAACCGCCTCTCTTTAGTTCCAAGAGCACCTGCTCCAGGAATTTGATCGGCATATCCGAACGCCTGGCTAGTTCATGGATGGTCACCAAACTCTTGTTATAATGTACAGCCAGGTCCAGGATCGTATTTATGGCGTAATCGCCTTTATAAGTTATGCGCATCTCTATTCTCTATAATGTCTATCATATTAGTAGAGTATACAAGAAAAAAAATAATTGTCAAGTAAAATCTTAAAATTTTTTAAGAAGCATTGGGCAGCCAGTCCAATTTATGGTTTTGCTTTCTCCATTTGCTGACGATGGAATAGCCCATGAAGTGAAACAACGCGTTTCTGAAATGCAGTTTAAGCAGCGCTGCAAATAGCCTGAAAAGCGAATAAAACTTAGTATATGCCTTGATCATGTTCAATTGCAGGTCTTTAGCCGATAATAATTTGGGGTTAAACACGATATGATGCCCGTCATAGAGGCTCCAGTCTTTGGTAAAGATCCTTTTCTGTGCTTCCAGGTTTTCATATACCTTGGTCCCGGGGAAAGGTGTAAGAATGGACATCTGTAAAGTATCGATTTTTTGTTTTATGGCGAATTTCACCGTATCCCAGATCGTTTTAGCATCGTCATCGTCGCTTCCTAGGACGAACATGCCGTGTATTTTTATTCCCCAGCGATGAAATGAACGTATGGCCTCTTCTATCTGGTCCACGGTTTGTTTCTTATCGAACATCTGCAGTGTTTTTTGGTTGATCGACTCGAAGCCAATGCAGACAACTTTACAGCCTGCCCCATACATTTTAGCAAGCAATGCGCTGTTCTTGGCAATATCGCAGCGCACCTGGCAGGCCCAATTGCGTATTTTATTTTCCATCATCAGGCTTAGCAGTTTCTGCGTACGCTCTATATTGGCAGTAAA
>JAQUNK010000004.1 GCA_028717645.1 Candidatus Omnitrophota bacterium | reverse complement strand
TCGGGTTTACCTTTATCAATGAAATGTTGGATAAAGTAGACGGCCTCACCAATGTTTATGATTCGTTAAGGATCATCCTTCTGGAAAATTACGAGATATACCTGGCGAAAAGGCTCATTTCCAGCGTCGATGTCTGGCTGAATAATCCCCTTCCGCCGTTTGAGGCCTCAGGGACCA
Source organism: Candidatus Omnitrophota bacterium (assembly GCA_028717645.1). GTDB lineage: Bacteria > Omnitrophota > Gorgyraeia > Gygaellales > JAMWDD01 > JAQUNK01. Next base: position 80,561 of record JAQUNK010000004.1, on the reverse strand, counting down.
GCGGCATGAAGGCCATTTTAAACGGCGTGGTGCAGTTAAGTACGCTGGACGGCTGGGTGGTGGAGGCGGCCAATAAAAATATCGGAAGGATCTTTGGCTACAGGAGCGAAGAAGGTAAACTTGGCGACGAGCGCGACCTGCACATAAGCGACGATGCCAAGCAATTGTATGCGGCGCTCGATGAAACAGTCGGCCTTTACTACAAAACAAATAATAAGGGTAAGGTTGACCTGAGTTCGCGCTGGATCGACACGATGATCGATTGCGTGGCGACGGGTGCTGATTTTAATACCTATAGGATGCTCGATGATTACAAGCGTTCTATCTGGCATATCATTTAACAAAGGGAGGATAAAATGATCGAAAAGACGGAGTTTAAAGGAAAACCGGTCCTTATTTTAAAGCGTAACGAAGAAGATAAATATCCTTTTTCTTTCGGGGTATCCAAGGCAAAGCTGATCCTGGAAAATATCGACGCGATAAAAAAATTCGTAGAAGAGAATAGCCAGTCTGCCTAGAGCCGGTCGAATTATCGGCGTTATCAGGAACTTGCTTTATCTGCATTTTCGTAATTTCTCTCTAAATGATCACGATAAATAACCTTTCCAAGAGTTTCGGTGAAAGGGTCCTCTTTAAAGATATTTCCCTCTCTATATCCCGCGGCGAAAAGATCGGCCTCATTGGGCCAAACGGCGCCGGTAAGAGTATCCTTTTTTCCATTATCCGCGGTGATACCGAGCCGACGAGCGGCGAGGTCCATATCAATAAAAATCTGCGTATCGGCTACCTGCCCCAGGAGGCGAGTTTCAGATCCCAAAATACCGTTTTAGGGGAACTTACTACGGGTGATGAGAAAGTGGTGCGGCTGGTCAAAGAAAAAGAAACGCTTGAGGCATCCAATGCCGCGGATTCAAAAAGATACGGCGAGTTACTGCACGAGTTAGAGACATTGGATTATTTTCAACTGGAACACAAGGCCAAAAAGATCTTGATGGGCCTGGGCTTTAAGGAGAAGGACTTTAACCGGCCGATCGTTCAATTGAGCGGCGGTTGGCAGATGCGTGCCCTCCTGGGGAAACTACTTACCTTCCGTTACGATATCCTTTTGCTCGACGAACCGACGAACTACCTGGACCTGAACGCCGCCCTGTGGCTTAAAGATTACCTGGCACATTTTAAAGGCACCTTCATCATGATCTCCCACGACAAGGCCTTTTTAAATGAAGTGACGAATTATTCCTTTATCCTGGAGAACGCGGCCATATTTAAAGTAGAAGGTAATTACGAGCACTTTGAAAAAATAAAAGAGGAGAGGCGCACTTTCCTTATCAGGCAATTCAAAGAACAGGAGAAAAAACGTAAGCAGCTCCAGGATTTTATCGCCCGTTTCCACGCCCAGCCGAACAAGGCCCAGTCGGTACGCGCCAAGCGCACGGCCCTGGAGAAAATGGAAGAGATCGTCGTCCCGCCGGACACGGCAGAGAGTATCCGCGATTTTCGTTTTCCCCCGACAACGCGTAGCGGCCATAGCGTAATGCGGCTGGAGGAGATCTCCAAATCTTACGGTGAGATACAGGTATACAAGGATTTTGATTTTGAAATAAACCAGGGCGAAAAGGCGGTTTTGATCGGTGAGAACGGCGCGGGTAAATCGACCCTTTTAAAGATCCTTGCCGGAGTGGTGGAGATCGATGCAGGCAAGCGCACCGTCGGCCATAACGTGGAGATCGGTTATTTTTCTCAGACCCGCCTGGATGTGTTGAACGCAGAAAACACCGTTTTAGAAGAAGCATATTCTGCTGCGCCCGGATATATGGCGCAGGAGGCCATCCGCACTATTTTGGGAGCTTTTTTATTTACCGGAGAGGATTCCGACAAAAAAGTGAAGGTTCTTTCCGGAGGGGAAAAGAGCCGCCTGATCCTGGCCAAGCTCCTGATCAACCCGCCGAATTTTCTCCTGCTTGATGAGCCGACCACCCACCTGGACGTGGACGCAGTAGACGCCCTGATCAAGGCATTACAAAGTTATGCCGGAACAATAGTTTTTATCAGCCACGACATTTATTTTGTGCGCTCTATCGCTAACGTCATTTTTGAGGTAAAGAACGGCCAGGTGAGGAAATTCGTCAGCAACCTGGATTATTATCTGGAAAAAAAAGAAAAAGGAGAAATTTACGACCAAGGGCCGGCAGCAAAACACAAGATAGAGATCAAGAGCTGGAAAGAAATAGTAAAAGAAACGCAAGACGAGAGGCTGGAGCACCAGCGGCAAAATAAGGAAAAGCGCAAGCTACATAATGCCGACATCAAGAAGAAAATCGGCGCCCTGGAAAAGGAAAAAGAAGAACTTAATTTAGAAAGGGCGGCAAAGGAACGGGCGATCGTCAATCCGCGTAGTTATCGCGACGACGCTTCGCTTGAAGAATATATGTTGCGGGTCGACGAGATAAAAAAACGGATTTCTGAAATCGTCAGAGAGATCGAAAAAACGAAAAAACAGATTATCACCTGATCAGAGCGCCAGGGAACAAAAAGCGGGCTCATTTTAGAGCCCGCTTTTCTATTTGGTGCGCGGGAAGAGAGTTGAACTCTTACGGAGTTTCCCCCATAGCGCTCTGAACGCTACGTGTCTGCCATTCCACCACCCGCGCAAATCTAACTTTCACAGTATAACTGAGACTGCTACTTCTGTCAACTCCCGCTTTTTTCTCTCTAACGGGTTTTGTCTGACTTTTTCTTGCAGGGGGCAGGGCCTGTCTTGGGCTGTTTTTCGCGGCCGCGCGCCCCGCCCCAGCGAGGCGGGGCACCGTGCCCGCTCGGCCTGCGCTACGCCGCTCGAAATTAGCCCAAGCCACCCGCCCCGGGCCAGCAGGCAGGACCCGTTGCTGCAATAAGATGATACAGCTTAGATTAGTAGGCGGGGCCAGAAATACTTTTGACAAGGTCGGTTTTTAGGGTATAATTCAAATAAGGCCAAACGAGGTGAACGTAAGCCCGCCGGCCGAATTTGAAATGGAGGATAAAATGATCAAGATCTACTACGACAAGGACGCGGACCTGGGCGTCTTAAAAGGGAAAAAGGTAGCCATTATCGGCTATGGGATCCAGGGCAGGGGCCAGAGCCTATGTTTACGCGACAGCGGAGTGGATGTGCTGGTCAGCGAACTGGAAGGCACACCCAATTATGAACAGGCGATCAAGGATAAATTTAAGCCGGTAAGTGCCAAAGAAGCGGCGGCCAAAGCGGATATTATCCAGATCCTGACCCAGGACCATGTCCAGGCAAAGGTTTACGAAGAATCTATCAAGCACAACCTGAAAAAAGGTAAGGCCCTGGTGTTTTCACACGGGTTCAATATCCATTTTAAACAGATCGTCCCGCCCAAAGATGTGGATGTTTTTATGATCGCTCCTAAGGGCCCGGGCGCTTTGGTGAGAAGGATGTTTGAAGAGGGCAAAGGCGTTCCGTCGCTATTGGCCATATTCCAGGATGCGTCGGGCAATGCCAAGAAGCTCGCCCTGGCCTATGCAAAAGGGCTGGGTGCTACCAAGGCCGGCGTGATCGAAACTACTTTTAAGGAAGAAACAGAAACCGACCTCTTCGGCGAACAGGCCGTGCTTTGCGGCGGGGTAACGCAGCTGATCATGGCCGGATTCGATACACTGGTAGAAGCCGGGTATCAGCCGGAGATCGCCTATTTTGAAGTTCTGCACGAATTGAAATTGATCACCGACCTGATCCAGGAATTCGGTATTAGCGGAATGCGGCGCAGGGTTTCCAATACCGCTTGTTACGGCGATCTTTCCCGTGGCACCAGGGTGATCACCGACCGCACCCGCCGGGAAATGAAAAAGATCCTGGATGAGATACAAACCGGAAAATTCGCCAAGGAATGGATCCAGGAGAACGAAAAGGGCAGGCCGAACTTCAATAAAATATTGAAGGAACAGGATGAGCATCTGATCGAGTCAGTGGGGAAGCGCCTGCGCGAAATGATGCCCTGGATGAAGAAAGCGTAAATAAAAAAAGATAGGATCATGGAAAAATTAATCATATTTGACACAACTCTGCGCGACGGAGAACAGGCGCCGGGCGCCAGCCTCAACAAAGCCGAGAAATTGGAGGTTGCCCAGCAATTGAAGGTCCTGGGCGTAGATGTGATCGAGGCAGGATTTCCCATTGCCTCTCCCGGAGATTTCGCGGCGGTAGAGATGATCGCCAGGCACATCAAGGGCCCGGTGATCTGCGGCCTCGCCCGCGCGATAAAAGCGGATATGGATGCGGCGTACCTGGCCACAAGGCCGGCGGCGCGCGCGCGGATCCATGTATTTCTCGCTACTTCCAAGGTCCATATGCAGTATAAATTAAAAAAGGCAAAGGAAGAAATATTGCGTTTGGCAGTGGAGAGTGTCAAATATGCACGCAAGAAATGTTCTGACATAGAATTTTCCCCGGAAGATGCGTCGCGTTCGGAGAGGGATTTTCTTTTTAAGGTAATTGAAGAGGTGATCAATTCCGGCGCCTCTACGATAAATATTCCCGATACCGTCGGTTACACCGAGCCCGATGAATTTGCGGATCTGATCGAAGATATCAAGAACAATGTTCCGAATATCGAAAAAGCGGTCATCTCCGTGCATTGCCATAATGATCTGGGCCTGGCCGTGGCCAATTCCCTGGCTGCGATAAGGAAAGGCGCGCGGCAGGCAGAATGCACTATCAATGGCATTGGTGAACGCGCAGGCAATGCATCTTTGGAAGAGATAGTGATGAACGTAAAAACAAGAGTGGACCTTTTTCCGGGTATCCAGACTTCCATTAAGGCTTCCGAGATCTATAAGACCTCAAAATTGGTAAGCAAATTAACCGGATTTGTGGTGGCGCCGAACAAGGCCGTCGTCGGGGGCAATGCCTTCAGGCACGAGTCAGGTATACACCAGGACGGCGTATTAAAGGAGCGCTCTACCTATGAGATCATCCGGCCGGAGGACGTGGGTTTTACCGGAACGGGCCTGGTTTTGGGAAAACATTCAGGACGCCATGCCTTTTCGCAGAGATTAAAGGTATTGGGTTTTAAGCTTAATGAGACCCAGCTGCAAAAGGCGTTTGTGCGTTTTAAAGAATTAGCCGACAAAAAGAAAAACATTTTTGATGAAGACCTGATCACTATCGTCGAGGACCAGATCAAGACCGTTTCGGAAACCTGGCACTTGGATAATTTCGTGGTGACCTCCGGTTCTGCGATCAGGCCGTCGGCGACGGTCGAGCTGAAGAAAAAAGGCAAACATTTCATCGCTACTTCATCAGGTGACGGCCCGGTGGACGCCTGTTATAAGGCGATCGATAAGATCACCGGCATAAAATTACAGTTGCTGGATTACCGCCTGCAGGGCGTCACCCAGGGTAAAGACGCATTGGGTGAAGTCGGCCTGAAACTGAAGTCAGGTGGTAAAGAAATCAACGCCTCTGCCTCCAGCACAGATATCATCGAGGCATCTGTGCGCGCCTACATTAACGCCATAAATAAAATAGCCGAATTCTAATGTTCTTAAAGAAACTCTTACCGAGAATCTTTCTGCTTTTTGCGGGCCTAGTCTTATTCTTGATGGTCACCCAGAAAGATAAATTAGAATACGCTTTAAGCAACTTTTCCCGCGTTATTTCTCTCGTCACCACAAATATCCAGACGCAGATGGATCCACCGAGGAAATTCTTCGGCAACCGCATGCAGAAAGAAGATTCCCTAAAGATGTATGTCGGCGAGCCATTCATGAGTTTCGGCGTTAGAGACTGGGAGGAATTCTGGAAGATCATTTATGGGGTATATTCCAAGGAAAATCCCGAAGGCCCGAGTTTCATTCCGCTTTGCCGGCAGCTTGACCAGGAAGAAATGCAGCAAGAACTAAGTGTAAAATACCCCAATCCTTTTTCCTATTTTCAAGATGCACAATGGGAAGCTTTCTGGAAGATGATTTTTTCTAGACAATGAAAAAGATCTACGGGCTCATAGGCCATCCGGTAAAACACAGCCTTTCTGCAAGCATGCATAATGCTGCATTTATTGCGCTGGGCATGGATGCGGAATACCAGTTGTTCGATAAGACGGAGCAAGAGCTGGAGAAATTTATTGCCCAGATAAAAAAGCCTCGTTCCGTGATCTCCGGCCTGAATGTGACCATCCCGTATAAAGTAACTGTGCACGATTTATTAAAAGGCTCTCTTTCCGAAAACGCGGCAAAGATCGGCGCAGTGAATACCATCATCATTGAGGAAGAAGGCAAAGAGCGTAAATTGATCGGGGAAAATACCGACGGGCCAGGGTTCCTCCAGGCCCTGGATAAGGACCTAAGATTCGACCCGAAAGAAAAAATAGTTTTTGTGCTGGGGGCCGGAGGTGCGGCGCGTGCGATCATTATGGCGCTGGGCAGCAGCCCGGAGAAGATCTACTTTACGGATATCGACGAAGAGAAGGCCTTAAGATTAGAAGCCGATTATAAAAAATATTTTGGAGATAACAGGATTTATCGGGTAGGGGAAAAAGATAAATCGGATTGCATCAAGATAGCGGACCTATTGGTAAATGCCACGGGGGCGGGGATGAAGGATACGGATGAGCTCCCCATAGAAGCCGATGCCCTGCATAAAAATATGTATATTTTCGATTGTATCTATAATCCCAAGGAAACGAAGCTACTGAAATTAGCAAAAGAGAAGAAGTTGGAGTATGCCAATGGCTTGGGCATGCTTTTATATCAAGGTATCCGCTCCTTTGAATTATGGACGGGTGTTACGCCGCCCGAAGAGGCCATGCGTAATGCGTTGAATGAGGCATTAGGATAATGCGCGAGATACTGGTTTTCATATTCGGAGCAGTGATCGGAAGTTTCTTGAATGTCTGTATTTATCGCCTGCCCAAAGAAGAATCCGTCGTCAGCCCGCGTTCATACTGCCCGCAATGCAAAAAACCCATAGCCGGTTTTGATAATATCCCGCTTTTAAGCTATATTCTGCTTTTGGGTAAATGCCGTTCTTGTAAGGCAAAGATACCTTTCAGGTATTTTTTAGTCGAATTGTTTACGGCACTGCTGTTTTTGGCGCTGTTTAAACGTTATCAGTTGAGCCTGGAATTTTTCGCCTACGCCGTTTTTGTTTCGGCGCTGATCGTTTCTGCCGTCATAGATATACAGGCACGCCTGATCTATAGCGTCGTTACTTACGCCGGTATAATTTTAGGGTTATTATTCAATGCTGCCCGCGGTATCAGCCTTTCGCCGTGGGCCTTTAATTACAGGCCTGCCCTGGATTCCCTGTTCGGTATAATCGCTGGAGGAGGGATAATTTATCTTACCGGAAAAACCTTTAATTTTTTCTGGTTCGGCCTGCTGAAAAAACCGCCTATCGATGGTGAAAAAGAATCCATGGGCTTTGGTGACGTAGAGCTCTTGGCGATGATCGGCGCGTTCCTGGGCTGGCAGAAAGCGGTCCTGACTTTTTTTCTCGCTCCTTTTTTCGGGGCGATAGTCGGAATAATCAATTTACTGGTTAAAAAAGAGCACACTATTCCTTACGGGCCATTTCTTTCTTTGGCTGCCGTTTTAAGCCTTTTCTGGGCGGACAAGATCATCAAGTTTTTATTCTTCAGGTAATGTTAATCGAGGGACCGGAATTTTATATTTCTAAAAAGATAGGCAAGGCCATCGCCGATTATGATATGCTGCGCGACGGCGATAAAATTTCCGTCGCGGTTTCCGGAGGAAAAGACAGCCTTACTTTACTGAAGGTGCTCAATGACCGGCGTAGTTTTGTTCCGATAAAGTATGACCTGTTGGCCGTGCACGTGGACCTGGGCTTTCCTAAATCGCACGCGAAAAGATTAGAAAAATATTTTAAGAGCGAAGGCTATAAATACCATATCGAGAAAGTCGATGTCTTAAGGCATACCAAGAAAAAAGATATCAACTGTTTTTGGTGTTCCTGGAACAGGCGCCGGGCGCTCTTTGAAGTGGCGAATAGGTCCGGCTATAAAAAAGTCGCTTTGGGCCATCATAAAGATGATATTGTCGAAACAATACTCCTGAATCTTTTCTTCCAGGGGGAGGTCTCGGCGATGAGCCCCAAGCAGAAATTGTTCAAAGGCGCCATTACCATTATCCGGCCGATGGCTTATGTCGAGGAAAGAGAAATAGGGCGTTTTGTGAGAAAACAGGGTCTGGAACCGCTCGCTTGCAAATGCCCCAATTCTTCTCTTTCCAACCGCGCCAGGATGGGGGAAATTATCAGGGGCCTGGAAAAAATAAATCCTGCGGTAAAGACAAATATATTCCGGGCAATAAAAAGAATAAAAAAAGATTATCTTTTGTGAGGTGAGCTATGTTGGTCCTGTCTATTATCGTCGGAGTTTCGGTATTCATTTCCTTGTTGGTGGCGATCTTTACTTTTAAGTTCTCATCTACCGTAACCACGCAGCTAAAGGAAATGAGCGGCTCGTTAGAAGCATATAAATCTTTAAGTACCAGTTTAAGCGGCGCAACCAGCGTTTTTGGCGAAGTGCAAAAGAGCCTGGGAAGGCTTGAAGAGGCTAACCGGCAGATCTGTGAACTTGGTAAGAACATCTCGACAATACAGGAATTATTACGCGCGCCCAAATTCCGCGGTAAGATGGGCGAAACACTTCTAGAAAATATCCTTTCCCAGGTGCTGCCCAAAGAATTTATTTCTACCCAGTATAGGTTCAAGACACAAGATACGGTGGATGCCGTGATCAGGCTCGGTACCAGGATCGTGCCTATAGATGCGAAATTCCCCCTGGAGAATTTCCAGAAGCTCCAGGAAATGACCTCGGAGGAAGAAAAAAATACCTACCGCAAAAAATTTATCCAGGACGTAAAATTAAGGATAGATGAGATCGCCAAGAAATACATCTTACCGGGTGAAAATACCTATGATTTTGCCATGATGTATGTGCCGGCGGAAAATGTCTATTATGAGATCATTATCAAAGAGGACTTGCTCAGTTTTGCCTTATCCAAAAAAGTGATCCCTGTTTCACCCAACACTTTTTATGCGTATTTACAGGTCATCTGCCTGGGGTTGAAGGGGCTGGAAGTAGAAAAGAACGCCATGCAGATCTTGAAAAATTTAAGCATGCTTTCTATCGAGATCAATAAATTCAAAGACGATTTTTCGCTTTTGGGTGGGCACCTGCGCAATGCCTCGGTAAAATACGATGACGCCGCCAAGAGGATGGATAAGTTCCAGGATAAATTGGAAAATATACAGAAAAAAGAAATACCTTTAACACAGGAAAAATTAGAGGTCTGACCTTATGCCGATGGCAAAAACTAAGCCTGCTGAATTTCTTATGAAAGAGAGCCGCTATTACCAGTTCAGGAATTTCCTGGATAAAGGGACGCTGGCTTGTTTTAGTAACCGTAGCCTTGACTTAGGGTTCGCCAGCGCCGATATAGAAAAAAACCGCAAAGAATTTTTAAGGAAACTGGGTATTAATTATGCGGACCTGGTTTGTTGCCAGCAGCCCCATGGCGGGAAGGTGGGCATCGTCGGGAAAAAAGATATCGGCAAAGGTGTTGCGAGCTTTGCTACTGCTGTCCCGGACTGCGACGCGCTGGTCACAGTTGAGAGAAATATCCCTTTGGCAGTATTTACTGCGGATTGTCTTTCCATATTTATTTTTGCTACGAAAAGGCATGCCGTCGGCATTGTGCACGCGGGCTGGCGCGGCAGCAAGGAAGAGATAATCAAGAATACCCTTAAAGCCATGTTCGATAAGTTTGGCGTTACGCCCGGGGAGCTGCTCATTGGTTTTGGCCCGGCGATCAGGAGTTGTTGTTACGAAGTAACCGGGGAATTCAAGGATCATTTTCAGGATGGTTTGATCGAAAAAGATGGGAAAATTTATCTGGATCTGGTAAAAATAAATTTGGCCCAGCTTGGTTCTATGGGCGTTACGCCGGAAAATGTGTTTGATTGTTCTTTCTGTACCGCGCATAATAATGGCGAATTCTTTTCTTACCGTAAAGAAGGAAAAGCCGCCGGCAGAATGATGTCTTTGGTCATGCTTAAATAAATATGTTCATAAAAAAATATTCGCTGGAATTTATTCTGAACAGTAAGAATATAAATCAGGAAGAGGTTAAAAAATCCCTGCTTGATTTTGGCGAGAAGGTCGAAGTCGTTGATGACCCTGTTCCCGGTGAGGGGAACCTTAAGGTGCACCTGGAAACCCTTGACCCGGCGACCGTATTCGATGTCTCGGCGCAATTCGGCAGGATCGGCTCGATCAGGGTAAATGAAATCCAGACTTAAGGAGCGAAGCGAACTTAAGTCTGAGATTGAATTTACCCCACACCCAGCCTTCTTTTAAGAACTTCTTAAATAGACAGCTGGGTGTGGAGTTCAATTCCGACAAACAATTTATGTCGTCATTGAAGGAGGGTGGTGAAAATGGCTAAAATTCTGGTAATTTATTATTCTGCTAGTGGAAATACCAAGGCCATGGCGGTGAAAGTGGCGGATGGGGTAAAGAGAGAAAAGGTCGACGTAGATCTAAAAAGCGTTGAAGCAGTAAAACCCGAAGATCTCTTGAATTATGACGGGATCATTATCGGTTCGCCCACCTATTACGGTACGATGAGTTACCAGATAAAGAAATTACTGGATGAGTCGGTAAAATTCCACGGTAAGCTGGACGGAAAGATTGGTGCGGCATTTTCTTCCAGCGCCAATATCGCCGGAGGCAACGAAACCACCGTCCTGGATATATTGAACGCCATGCTTATACATGGTATGATCATCCAAGGCGACCCTAAAGGTGATCACTATGGGCCGGTCGCGATAGGTGCACCAGACGGGCGCTCAAGCAGCGAATGTGAAAGGCTGGGTGTGCGTGTGGCGGGGTTGGTTAAACGTATTAAGGAATAGAAACAGGAGGGTGCGATGCATAAAGTAAAGATTTTTTCTACACCCACGTGTCCCTGGTGTATGCGGGCAAAACAATATCTGGACGCAAAAGGCATTGCCTATGAGAATGCAGATGTTTCTAGCAATGAACAGGCGCAGGAAGAGATGATCAAAATATCCGGACAGATGGGTGTGCCGGTGATCGTAGTGGACGGCAATATTGTAGTAGGTTTCGATAAGGCGAGGTTGGAAGAGTTATTAAAATGATCGTAATCCTTATTACTTGCTCCGGCATAAAAGAGGCGCAGAAGATCGCCCGGGCCCTGGTTAAAGAAAGATTATGCGCCTGCGTGAACATTTTAGGCAATATAAAATCATTATTCCGGTGGCAGGGTAAAATTGATTCGGCCAGGGAGATACTTTTGATTGCCAAATCAAAAAAAGAAAAATTCGCCAAAATCGCAAAACGGGTTAGGTCCTTGCATAGTTACGAGGTTCCCGAAATCATTGCATTGCCCGTAGTCGCAGGGGAAAAAGAATATCTTTCTTGGCTGGGTAGATCTATCAAATGAACTTATCAGGAAGCAATTTAGATTTCTTAGTGGCATTTGTAGGTGGAGTGGCCGTGAGTTTTACCCCTTGTGTTTATCCGCTTATTCCGGTGGTGATCGGCGTAGTTACTGCGCGTTCTTTTGGCTCAAAAATAAAAGGTTTTATTTTCAGCCTTGTCTTTGTTAGCGGCACGGCGATTACCTATGCCGTTCTCGGCCTTATCGCGGCCCTTACCGGCAGGATCTTCGGCATAGTAAGTGCCCATCCGGTTTCGCAATTTGCCGTCGGAATAATCGTTTTTATCTTTGGGCTTTATATGTTCGATCTGATAAAGATCCCGATCCCGGCGTTTTTACAAGTAAACAATAACCACCATAAAAAAAACGGGGTCCTGGGTATACTTTTTATGGGCCTGGTCTCTGGCCTGGCCATCGGGCCGTGTACGGCTCCGGCGCTGGGTTCGATCCTTACCCTTGCCGGAAAGCGCGAAAATTTATTGTATGCGGCTTTCCTTTTGATGAGTTTTGCTTACGGCGTGGGGTTCATCCTGCTTTTGGCCGGCACCTTCAGCAGTTTATTGGCCAATATCCCTAAGCCCGGGCCGTGGATGGTAAAGGTCAAAAAAACGCTCGGCCTGGTTTTGATAGGCTGGGCGCTGTATTTTATTTATTTGGGTTTCCGGAGGATGTAATGAAAAAAACTTTTAGCTTATTGTTGGTACTCGTATTTATGGGTTTTTGTATTTTGCCGTTAGAGGCCCGCGCTGCGGAAAAAGATATTGCCCCTTTGTTTAGCCTCAAGGATTATAACGACAAAACAATCAGCCTGTCCAGTTTTAAGGGCAAGCAGGAAGTGCTTATCTTTTTTTGGGCGAGCTGGTGCGCTTTTTGCCGCGGTGAAATAAAAAACCTGGTTAACCGTGCTCCTGAATTGAAAAACAAGAATATAGAATTACTGTTCATAAATATAGAAGAACCCCCGAAGGTCGTAAAGAGGTTCTTTTCAAAAAACAAAATCGATTTTCCGGTACTTTTGGATAGAAATGGCACGGTAACCAACGATTATAAAATTGTAGGCATACCGACTTATATCTGGGTAGATAAAGATGGCCGGATAAAATATGAAGGCCATACTTTTCCTCTGGAAGAGGGTAAATAGTCTGGAAATGGACGATAAGATAAAAGAATTATTCTCGGTATGGGATAAACATAATATCAGCGGTTTTTATTGCGAAAATAAAGACCAGGCGCTGAAAAAAGTTTTGGAGCTGGTGCCCCAGGCCGCCTCAGTGGGTTTCTCCGGTTCGGTTACCCTAAACGAAATAGCCGCGATAGATAATCTCAAGTCAAGAGGCAACCGCGTGCTCGATCCTTATTTGGCCGGTTTAAGCCGCGAAGAGGTGATGCAGACAAGGCAAGAGGCGACCCTGGCGGATTATTACCTGGCCAGTGCCAATGCGATCTCCTCAAAAGGCGAATTGGTATTTTTTAGCGCGTTCGGCAACCGTATTTCAGGCGTATCCAATGCCAAGAATGTGATTATCATCGCCGGAGTGAACAAAATTACTCCCGATCTTGGCGAGGCGCTGAAACGGGCGAGGGAATATGCCACGCCGTTAAATTGCCGGCGGCTGAATTGGAAAACGCCGTGTTTACCCGACGGTATTTGCCGTAAGGAGATCTGCCTTTTTCCCGAATACGAAAGGATGTGCTGCCAGGTTTTGATCATTGAGGCAGACGTCAATCCGGATAGATTAAAGGTAATTCTGGTCGGAGAAAAACTGGGGTTTTAGAGGATAATTTATGTCACAGTTAAAAGGATCAGCCACGTTAATCGGAAGTTTCCCGTATAAAGATGCGGATGAGGCGCTGGACCTGATCTTTCAATACGCGCCGGCCATTCCTTCTTGGCCGCAGTTACCCAGGCGCGATGCGAAAGAAGGGATGGTCGCGCAATACAGCGAAGGCTTGCCGTGCCTGAAGATGTCCGGGAAGGGCCTGTATTTGGATGAAAGCGATAAAGAGGCGAACCTGGAGGCATTTTATGCCGCGGTCATTGATAAAGACATCCAGAAATTTGAAATTTCCGAGGATTACAGCCAGGGTCTGTGGCGGTTTTATCAGAGGTTGGAGAATTCCGATTTAAGTAAAATAAAATATATCAAATGCCACGTGACCGGGCCGTTTACTTTTGCCGCAGGGATAAATGATGCCTCGGGCAGGCCGATACTGCATGATGCAGTTTTTATGCAGGCGGTAATAAAAGGCCTGAGCATGAAGGCGCTTTGGCAGATAGAACTGTTCAGGAAGTTCAAAAAAGAGATCATTTTATTTTTTGATGAGCCGTATTTAAGCTGTTTTGGCTCAGGGTTTACGCCCATAAACCGCGAAAATGTGGTTGCCGGCCTAAAGGACCTGACCAGTACGGTTAAATCTAAAGATGTGCTTTTAGGCATACACTGCTGCGGCAACACGGATTGGTCCATGTTTACGGATGTAGAAGGGATAGACATCATCAATTTCGACGCCTTTGAGTTCCTGGAAAAAGTTACTCTTTATGCCCAAGATATAGGTAAGTTCCTCGCGCGGGATGGTGCACTTTGCTGGGGTATTGTGCCTACGCAGGAATTTAGCGATAAGATCAGCAAAAAAATGCTGATAGATAAGATAAAATCAGGGATAGATACCTTTAAAAACAAAGGGGTTAAGGAAACCCTGCTTTTGGAAAGGATATTGGTCAGTCCTGCCTGTGGTTTGGGCAGCCTTGAGCCCGCAAAGATAGAGCCGATCCTAAAGCTCCTCGCGCAAATCTCGCAGGATTTGAGGTAAAAAGAAATCATTTGACAAAAACTGAAATTTCTGTATCATATACAACGTATTTTCCCCTCACTAAAATTTAGGTATATAATAATGAAAGAAATCAGAATACATGCCCGTGCGGGCCAGGGAGCGATTACCACAGCTACATTGCTGGGGTATGCCTATTTTCTTCAGGGCACTTATGCCTACGCCTTTCCGCATTTTGGCGCAGCGCGTATGGGCGCTCCGATGAATGCCTTTGTCCGGGTCGATTCCGAACCCATCCGTTTAAGAAGCCAGATCTATGAGCCGGATTACGTGATCATCGTGGATAATACCCTGATGCGCGGTTTCAATTGTTTTGCGGGCCTAAAAGACAAGGGTGTGGCGATCATCAACGCCGAGGCCGGCCTGGAACTTCCCCGCGTGAAACCCACTCAGAAAGTTTTTATCGTCCCGGCCAATAGTATCGCGCAGGAAACCATCGGCAGGCCCCTGGGCAATACCGCCCTGATCGGCGCCTTTGCCGCGGCTACGGGTGAAATTAAATTAGATACGTTGATCGAAGCGGTAAAACAGAAATTCGGCAGCCGCGCCTTGGAAGGAAATATCGCCGCGGTAAAGCGCGGATACGATTTTATAAAAGGAAAAGCATAATGTTTGGGCCGTTGACCACAAAACCCGGGACAAGCAAGGCGAATAAGACGGGCTCTTGGCGGGTAAAATCCCGTCCGAAGTTCCTGCAGAAGAATTGCATCGGCTGTAAGATGTGCACGGTTGTCTGCCCGGAAAATTGTATCGTCGGCAAAGAAAAGAACGCCTATTATTGCGAATATTTCTTTTGCAAGGGCTGCGGTTTATGCGCGAACATCTGCCCCAAGAAAGACATCCTGATGATCGAAGAAGACAAAGAAGAAAAAGAAAAAAAATGAAAGAATTTATAGAAGGTTCACGAGCAGTAGCAGAGGCAGTAAGGTTGTGTAAGCCGGGTGTTATCTCGGCCTATCCGATCACGCCCCAGACGCACATCGTGGAAGAGCTGGCCCAGATGGTCGCGGAAGGGTCATTGAATTCTCAGTTCGTCAACGTAGAAAGCGAGCATTCTGCTGCTTCCGTAGTTCTAGGCGCTTCGGCCACTGGTGTACGCGCCTATACCGCATCGAGCTCGCAGGGGATACTGTTAATGTGCGAAGTGTTGTTCAATATTGCGGGCATGCGCCTGCCCTTGGTACTTACCTGTGCTAATCGCGCGATCTCTGCTCCCATAAATATCTGGAATGACCAGCAAGATTCGATCTCCATGCGCGATGCCGGTTGGGTACAAATATACGCGGAAAATAACCAGGAAGCAGCGGATATGCATTTTATCGCCTACCGCCTCGCCGAAGACAAAAATATCATGCTTCCGGTAATGGTCTGCATGGATGGTTTTATCCTTACTCACGGCATTGAGACCGTGGATATCCCCAAGCAAGAAGAGGTAGATAAATTTTTACCAGTGTATAGCCCGTTGTACAAACTGGATACGGCTACGCCAATGACCTTAGGGCCGTTGGTTGGCCCGGATTATTATCTGGAAACCCGTTATGCCATTCAGGAAACCCATAAAGACGTGCTGACGCTGTTACCAAAACTCGCCGCCGATTTCAAGGCGGTTTTCGGCCGGGACTACAAGAATTTGCTGATTGAAGAATACCGCACCGAGGGCGCAGAGAAAGTGATCGTGGCCATGGGCTCGGTCTGCGGTACGGTCAAGACTGTAGTTGACCAGATGCGCGCCAAGGGTAAGAAGGTCGGGCTCTTAAGGGTCGTCAGCTATCGGCCTTTCCCGTATCAGGAAGTTTACCAGGCCCTAAAGGATATTCCCAAAGTGGCGGTCCTTGATAAATCCGTTTCTTTGGGTGGCTATGCGCCGTTGGCCGTAGAGGTCAAGGCTGCCTGCTATGGCAAGAAAAAGACACCCAAGGTGATCAGCAGTTTTGTGGCGGGTTTAGGCGGCCGTGATATCACGGTTGAATCTATCGAAGAGATATACCGCAGGTTAACCACAAAAGAAGTCAACTTAGATTTTATTGATCTGAAGCCGGAATTATTGAAAGAAAAATATGGACAATAAACCTTTATTTATTGCGGGACATACTGCCTGTGCAGGTTGCGGCCAGTCACTCGCTGCGCGGTTGGTGATTGAAGCGGCCGGAGCGAATACGATCGTGGCCAATAATACCGGCTGCCTGGAAGTTTTTTCCACGGCATTTCCCGAATCAGCCTGGAACGTACCTTTTATCCACTCGCTGTTCGAGAATTGCGCGGCCGTGGCTTCTGGAGTTGAGGCGGCGCTTAAATTTTTAGGTAAAAAAGATACTACCAATGTCATCGCGCAGGGCGGAGACGGCGGCACGGCGGATATTGGCCTACAGGCATTATCCGGGATGTGGGAAAGGGGCCATGATATTTTATATGTCTGCTATGATAACGAGGCCTACATGAACACTGGTATTCAGCGCAGTGGCCTTACTCCTTTTGCCACCAATACCACCACTAGCCCTATCGCAGAAAAATCTTTTGGCAATCCCCGCCCGAAAAAACCGATGCCGGAGATCGCCAATGCGCACGGCATACCTTATGTGGCTACTGCTTCGGCAGGATACCCGCAGGATATCCAAAGAAAAGTAAAGAAGGCCATTTCCATAAAAGGCCCTAAATATATCCAGATCCATGTGCCTTGCCCATTGGGCTGGAGGCATGAATCGGCGCTTACCATAGATGTCGCCAAACTTGCCGTCGAGACAGGATTATATCCCTTGATCGAATATGAGAATGGAAAGCTTACTGCCCGCCAGATCCAGCCAAAACCGGTCGAAGAATATCTGAAGACCCAGGGCAGGTTCAAGCATATATTGAATAATCCTGAAGCAATAAAGCAGGTTCAGGAAGTTGCAGATAGAAACATCCAGAAATACGGGTTAAGGCTCGAGAAGAGCGCTTAAGAAAACCGTCCTCGGCCCGGCAAATTTTAAATAGGGCTCAGGACCCGCCCCAGCGTGAAAAGGGGGCTCGGAGGTGAGAGATGGGAAAACAAGCCAGGGCAATAGTAGAAGTAAGTTTGAAGGATCTGGTAAAGGACCTGAACAAGGCCTATTGCGACGAGTGGTTGGCTTATTATCTTTATTGGTATATGGCCCAGATAGTTTCCGGCAAGGCATATGAGGACATCAGCGAATTCCTGATGAAAATAGCCAAAGATGAACTGGAGCATGCTACTGAAGTAGCTGACCTGATCATTAAGTTAGGGGGTCTACCTACGGCGCACATTACGGAATTAGAGAAAAACGCCAATTATCCTTATCCGATCCCTCCCAAGAACACCTCAGATATCAACCGGATCATCCGTACGGTTACCGAAGCAGAGGCCGGCGCTATCGATGTGTATAATAAGATCGCCAAAAAAACCTTGAGTAAAGACAACGTTACTTATCAATTAGTCACCCATATTTTAGCGGAAGAAGTGGCCCACGAAGAGATGTTCGAGAACCTGCAGGAAAGGTAATAATTTTTCATACGGAGGTAAGATAATTATGGCAAAGGTAGTAGTAGATGCGAATTTGTGCGTGGGTTGCGGCTTATGCGAACAGCAGTGCCCGGAGGTATTTAAGGTTGAGGCTGACGGTATTGCTCATGTCATTGGCCAGACTTGCGCCAGTTGTAAAGTGGAAGAAGTAGTTCCACAGTGTCCGGTAGAAGCGATCAAATTGCAATAAAAGATCTGCAAGGTTTTAAATAAAATCCCGGCTTCCGAGAATTTCAGGAAGCCGGGATAATTTTTTAGGGCTCGACTTTTAAGGCTTGGGTATTATCTTCTATCTTGGCCTCGGCCCATGACTGTTGCAGGAATTTATTAAATGCGGCATCTTTTTCTTTAAACAGCAATTCTTTTGTAAAAATTTCTTTTTCTGCATCGGTAAGTTGTTTGCCTTCTTTTTTTTCGCCCTCTTTTCTATTTTCTTCTGCCTGGCGTATCTGCTCATTGCTTAATTTTACCTGGGCGGTTACTTGATTGTAGAGTTTTGCGATCATGATATTTTCACGCATCTGGCTCTCGAACACAGGCACATTTACATGCAAAACGAACTGCAGGATCTCTTTGTAGGCCTTCATATTGAACCGGCCGTTATATTGGAACATAGGCGAACTCTCTATGAAGATAGCCAATTCCTTGTCGCTTACCCGGATATTCCTTTTTTTAGCTTCTTTTAGCAGGATGATCCGGCTCCAGGCTTCTTGTTTCAGGTCGAGTTCCTTGACCATCTTTGCAAAATTTTCCTCACCCCAGCGTAATATCCCCTGAGTAAGCACGGCGCTGTAGGCGTCGGCGAATTCCTGAAGGGGGACCTTTTTACCGAATATCTTTCCGGCGTAGTTGATCCTGCCTTTAGCGCGGCTGGCACTGCCTAAGCCCCAGAGGACAAAGGCCGGCAGGATAATGATGATCAGGACGATCCAGATCTTTTTCGCGGTATCTTTCTTGCGCAGATGTTTCATTACCATTTTCTCATCTCCAAGTTTGATGTTATTGAATTAAACGGCAAATCCGAAATTCTAAATTCTAAACAAATCCCAAATCCAAATTTTCCAAATTCCAAGCATTTAAGTTTAAAACATTGTGATTTGGAATTTTAAATTTGTTTTGGATTTCGATATTCGGATTTATGATTTATTATAAGCAATCTATCTAATTTATACAACAAAAATTAAAAGAATACTTGTATTTTATATTGATTAAATTGCTTTTTATTATAGAATATGCTTATGAAGTTACAGAATATATTTTTTATCACGCTGGGTGCTGTTTTTATTTTTTCGACCCAAGTTCATGCCGCGCCTTGCTACGGCACGCATATGCCTGCGAGGAACAGGATCACCCTGGGTGTGGAATATAATTTTGTGGTCAAGCGTTCTCTGCAGCATGAGAACGGAAAAATAAAGAACCCCGATGAGTTCCTCGCGCTATCTTATGGCGTATTTGACTGGTTGAGCATTGACTTAAAAGGCGGCGCAGGAAAAATTGACTGGAAAGACAGCCCTTACGGGGACCTGAAATTCTCTACCGGTTTTTCCGGGGCATATGGTTTCAGGTTAAGGTTCTACGAAAATAAAAGTAAAAAGATCCGCTTGGTCGGCGGATTCCAGCATATCAGCGTGCATCCGAAGACCGTAGATACTGCGGCGGGTAAATATAAAGCAATAGCCGATGAATGGCAGGGTTCGGTGCTCGGCTCGGTCTCCTGGAAAAAATTCACTCCTTATTTCGGTTTCAAATACGGTACTTATGATCTGATCCGCTGGATAGACGATGCTAACCGCAAAAGATATAAGGCAGAAGACAATTTCGGCTTAGTCGCGGGCCTGGACTTTAACCTCACGAAAAATGTCCGGCTGAATACCGAGTTCGACTTCTTAGACGGCGCTCAAGCCGCAGCTTCACTTAACTTCGATTTTTAACGACCTCCAAGCACCAGGCCTTCCCCAAAACCTCTTAAAATTTAAAAAATCCTGTTAGATTTTAGTTACCTCCGCGTCTAATGATGTAGGAGGTGCCAAGGTGCAGAAAAAAGCATTTTTTACGGTAGTTTTGGTTTTATTGGTGGCCACTGGTGTTGAGCCGGCGCAGGAAAAACGGCAAGGGCCGTCTCAGGGATCAAATGCAGGGGAATTTAATTACATCAGCGTGGAAGAATACGAAAATTATTTTTCTTATGAACCATCTATAGCCAAGGTGCAGGGCTTGGCTATAGAGTATGCCGATGTAGAGCCGGAAAAGATCTCCCGCTGGCAAAAGCAGGCGCGGATAAAGGCGCTACTGCCGAAATTAAGCGTCGGCTGGGACAAGTCCACGGGCAATACTTATGAAATATATACCAGCTCGACCAATAATTATTGTGTGAACGGGCCCCAGGATATCAGTTCGGGCTGGGATGTTACGGTGAGCTGGGAATTGAGCGATCTTATCTGGTCCACTGACCAGACTTCCATAGACACGCGCTCGCGCCTGACCACGCAATTAAGGAATGATATATTGTATGAGGTTACGCGCGATTATTTTGAGCGCCGCCGGCTGCAGATAGAACTGTTGGCCGGTGTGCCGGAAGGGAAAAAACGCACAGACAAGGAATTGCGTATTCAGGAGCTTACCGCCAGTATAGACGCGTTTACTGGGGGCAGGTTTTCCCGGCTGATCGCTGAGAATATAAAACGCAAAAACTGATTGCCTTGAGAGTTTGGGGGTGAGATAATAAGAATATGCATAACCATATCAGATTACATAAGTTATCGGATTGCGCGGTATTCTTCGATTTTGACAACACTATTACTTCTTTTGATGTGCTGGACGATCTGATCGAGAAATTTTCCATAAATAAAGACTGGGTGAAGCTGGAAGAGCGCTGGAAACAGGGTAAGATCGGTTCTTTGGAATGCCTTAGCGGCCAGTTAAAAGGAATAAGGATCACTAAGCCTGCGTTGGCGCGCTATCTTTCCAAAGTTACGCTTACGCCGGGTTTCCCCAGGCTCATATCTTTGCTTAAAAGGGAAGGGATAAAAACAGCCATCTTAAGCGATGATTTTTCGTTCGTTATCAACAGTGTCCTACGTAAAAACAGGATCAGCGGTATAAAAATATATGCCAACAGGTTAAAATTTGCCAAAGATAGGCTGACCCCCTCATTTCCGCATACCTATAAACGTTGCGCCCACTGTGCCCACTGCAAAAGGAAAAACTTGCTAAAGCATAATTTGCGGGATAAAATTATTATCTATATTGGCGATGGCGCTTCGGATATCTGCCCGGCCGAAGAGGCGGATATCGTTTTTGCCAAGGGAAAATTATTGGAACATTTCAGAAGAAAGAAGTTATTGTGCGCCGCGTTTAAAGATTTTAGGGATATCTACGATTCGTTAAGGAGTCTGGAACGATGAAACAGAAGGAAAAGGCAAGGGCTAGGGCCGTAAAGCCAGAGAAACAGGAAGATGAACTCCTGCAACTGGAGAAAAAATATTGTTCCTGGGGCGATACGGTGCATTATGCCGAAAAACTGAATATTTTTAACCGCGCAGAAGGGATGTATCTCTACGATAAGCAGGGGACGGAATTCGTGGACCTGCAGATGTGGTATTCTGCGGTTAATTTTGGCTATAAAAATCCCCGCTTGAACCGCGCGTTAAAAAAACAGATCGATACCCTGCCGCAGTTGGCTTGCCAATACCTGCATGAGGAAAAGATCCGCCTGGCTGCCCGCCTGGCACAAAAAATAGAGGTTACCTTTGAAACCAAGGGCCGCGTGCATTTTAATGTGGGGGGTGCCTCGGCAGTAGAAGATTCTTTAAAGGTCGTGCGTAATCATACCGGAAGAAACCTGGTCTTTGCCTTTATGGGCGGCTATCACGGTAGGACCTTGGGTGCTTCGGCGATCACTTCCAGTTTTCGCTACCGCGAAAAATTCGGGCATTTCTCCGACCGCGCTTGTTTTATACCCTATCCTTATTGTTTCAGGTGCCCTTATGATAAAAGAAGGGATTACTGCGACTTATATTGCCTGAGGCAGTTCGAGAGATTATTTGAAACGGAATATTATTCTCTGATCAATAAAAAGACCAACCGCTGCGAGTTCAGCGCATTTTATATCGAGGCACTGCAGGGTACAGGCGGCTACGTCATCCCGCCGCTAGAATATTTTTCAAGGCTCAAGGAATTATTGGATCGATATAAAATACTTCTGGTAGATGATGAGATCCAGATGGGTTTTTACCGCACTGGAAAGTTCTGGGCGATAGAACATTTCGGAGTCATTCCGGATATCATTGTTTTCGGTAAGGCGCTGACCAACGGCCTTAATCCCATTTCCGGGATATGGGCAAAAGAGGAATTGATCTCCCCTGAAGTTTTTCCTCCGGGCTCGACACACTCGACATTCTCTTCCAACCCCCTGGGCACAGCCGTAGGGCTGGAGACGCTCAAACTTATCGAGGAATCGGACTTCGCCGAGCAGGTACCGAAGAAGGGGCGTTATTTTATCGCCCGCCTTAGAGAATTACAGAAAAAATATCCCGAGATAGGCGATGTTGACGGCATGGGCCTGGCCCTGAGGGTTGAGATCTGCGAGAAAGACGGATATACGCCTAATCGCGCGCTTACCGATGCCATTACCAATATAGGTTTAAGCGGGAACCTCAAGTCCGGCGGGAAAAAGAGGGGCCTGATACTCGATGTGGGCGGTTATTATAAAAACGTGTTTACCCTTGCCCCGTCGCTCTATATCAAAGAAAAAGAGATAGACCTTGCGGTGGATCTTTTTGAAGAGGCCCTGCGTAAAGGTATCGCCCTTACCAAGTAGCCGCATTTTTTAAAACTTTCCTTTATCGTAAGAATGAACGAAAAAAAAGTAGTCATTACCGGCGTTGGCGTGATCGGCCCTAATGCTATCGGAAAATCGGCCTTTAGCGAGGCTATTTTTCAGGGCCTTTCCGGCATAAAGCCGATCTCTTTGTTTGATACGTCTGCATATAAAGTCAAGACCGCCGGTGAGGTAAAGGATTTTCAGCCGCAGGCTATCCTCGGTGAAAAAGGGCTGCGTGTTTTAGATCGCAGCACCAAGCTGGTCAACTGCGCGGCTAAACTCGCCTTAGAAGACGCGCATTTAGAGATCAACGAAGGCAACACCCTGGATACAGGGGTGGCCATCGGCTCTACTTTGGCCAGCGTCAGGAGTATGAGTGAATTCGACAAGGAGGCGATCAAAGAAGGGCCGCGCTTTGTCAACCCGGCGCTTTTCCCGAACACGGTGATTAATTCTCCGGCCAGCCAGATCTCCATCAGGTTCGGCATTAAAGGTTTTAATACTACTATCTCTACGGGTTTTACCTCGAGCCTGGAAGCCGTTGGTTATGCCGCGAATTTCATCAGAATGGGCCGCGCCAAAACGGTTTTAGCCGGCGGCGTAGAAGAACTTTGTGAGCAGACCTTTTTAGGTTTTTACAGGACGCATTCTTTGGCAGGTTCGAAAGACGCAGGGATAGAATTATCCTGTCCTTTTGATAAGAGGAGGAACGGCGTAGTTCTCGGAGAGGGTTCAGTGGTGTTTATCCTGGAAGACCTGGATTCTGCCCTCCGGCGCCAGGCAAATATTTACGCTTTAGTCAGCGGCTTTGGCACGGCCTTTGAGCCTTACCGGGTGGATAAATACCCTTCCGAGGCGCAAGGCATGAGTCGGTCGCTACGTCAGGCATTGGATAAGTCTGCTCTTTCGCCCGCAGATATAGATTACCTTTCTGCCGGCGCAAATTCAGGCGTAAACGCGGATGTCCTGGAAACCTGCGCCATAAAAGATGTATTTGCAAAATACAAAGAAAAATTGTATATTAGTGCTATTAAGTCTATGATCGGAGAATGCTTCAGTGCCGGTGGCGCTTTTGGGCTCGCCGCGGGAGTTTGCGCGTTAGAGAAGCAGAAGATACCGCCGACCATAAATTATGAAGTAAAGGATCCGGCCTGCGATCTAAATTATACGGCAAATCAGGCGCGGGCTGCAAAGGTAAGGCATGCTTTGATCAATACCTTTGGCCCTAGCGGCTGTAACGCGAGCCTGGTAATTTCGAAATACAACGCTTAGTACCAGATAGAGGAGGAATGGATGCAAGAATTGGAAAGCGAGATCAAGAATATCATTGCTGAGATACTGGAAAAGGACCCTGAAGAGATCAAGCCGGAATCGAGGTTCATCGAGGATTTAGGCATGGATTCAATGATGGCCCTGGAAATATTAGCGGCAATGGAAAAGAAATATAAGATCGCCATTCCCGAAGAGAAGCTGGCGGCGTTGACCAATTTAAACGCGACACTCGCCATCGCCAGAGAGTGCTTAGCCAAAAAGCAGAATGCCCATACTTAATATAGAAGAAATTTTTAAGATATTGCCCCAGCGTTTTCCCTTCCTGATGATCGATCGCGTCACGGAATTAGAACCAGGGAAAAAGATCGTGGCGCTGAAGAACGTAAGCGCAAACGATGATTTTATAAAGGGGCATTTTCCGGGCAACCCCATTATGCCGGGCGCGCTTATCATCGAGGCCATGGCGCAGGCAGCAATCATTCTTTTTCATTCTCCTGATGAGCCGAGCTCTGCCAAGAAACCCACTTATTACCTGAGCAGCGTAAAGGTAAGGTTCCTGCATCCGGTTTTACCCGGAGATCAGATAGAAATAGTTATCGAACCGGTCAAGGTCATTACCCAGGCAGCCATAGTGAATGCCGAGGCGCGCGTTAAAGGGCAAAAAGTCGCCGGCGGCGAGATCAGCTTCATGGCAAAAGAAAGCACGTAAACGGCATGGATAAGCGGGTAGTGATCACTGGCCTGGGCGTCATTTCTTCAGTGGGCATTGGCCAGGACGCATTCTGGAAATCCCTTATTGCCGGAAAAAGCGGCATCTCAAAGATCTCTTCCATAGATACTGCAGATTTTCCCACCCATAACGGCGGCGAAGTCAAAGGCTTCCAACCTCAACAATTTATCAGCTCGGAAAAGATCGATCAATTGGGCCGTGCATCGTGTTTTGCGGTGAGCGTGGCGCACCTGGCGCTGGAGAGCGCAAAATTAAAAACCATTCCTGACAAAGAAAGGGCCGGTGTCTGCATGGGTACGACCATGGGCGAATCGCAGATACTGGAACAATTGAATCTAGCCTGGGTGAAGAACGGGCCAGAGGCCTTGGAGCCGGCGCTGATTCCAAGGTATCCCTCGAACGTACTTTCTACGAACGTGGCCATAGAATTTGGATTGAAAGGGCCGAACTATGTGATCCCTACCGCCTGTGCCGCGGGAAACTATGCTATTGGTTATGCCTATGATCTGATCAGGATGGGCGAAGCCGACATGATGCTTGCCGGAGGCGCGGATGCCTTTTCCAAGATCGCCTTTATCGGTTTTAATCGTATGTTCGCCGTAGCGCCTGAAAAATGCCAGCCTTTTGATAAAAACAGAAAAGGAATGCTCGTGGGCGAAGGCGCGGGTATAGTGGTCCTGGAATCGCTGGAAAGTGCTTTAAAAAGAAAAAGCGATATTTATGCGGAAGTCCTGGGTTATGGTTTAAGTTGCGACGCACATCATATGACCGCTCCCTTTTCTGAGGGGATAAAACAGGCGATAGAAAAATCACTGGCAGCAAGCAGCCTGCGGCCCGAGGACGTAGATTATTTTAACGCCCACGGGACCGGCACGCCGGCCAATGATAAAGAAGAGTGTGCGGCGATTAACCAGGTTTTTAAAGGACGCAGGCTGGCGGTGAGTTCCATCAAGTCAATGCTCGGCCACACCATGGGTGCGGCCTCGGCCATTGAGGCGGTGGCCTGTTGCCTCGCCATAAAAAACGACATCCTGCCACCCACGATCAACTACGAGACCCCGGACCCTGAATGTGATATTGATTGCGTACCCAACGTAACGCGTAAGCAAAAAGTCAACATTGCCTTGAACAGCGCCTCGGCCTTTGGCGGAAATAATGCCTGCCTGGTATTAAGGAAATTTCCCCCGCTTTAATTTTTATGTTATAATAATCTGCATTATGGAGAAACACAACCCCCAAAAATTCAATTTTTTCTTAAAAGGCGGCAATAAAGGCGTACTGCTTATCCACGGGATAACCGGCACGCCTTCAGAGATGCATTATTTCGGTAAGCAGCTGCAGAAAGCAGGCAATACTGTTTTATGCAATACCCTGCCGCGCCATTGCGATACCCTGGGAGAATTAAAAAAAGTTACCTGGAAAGAGATCGCAGAGAGTTGTATTAGATCTTTGAGGCGCCTGCAAAAAGAATGTACGCAGGTTTTTATCGGCGGCCTTTCCATGGGGGCACTCATGGCTATGCACCTGGCTTACGAATTCCCCTCGGATATAACCGGCATCATCGCCCTGGCGCCAACCCTATTTTATGACGGCTGGGCATTGCATAAAGGAAAGATATTCATGAACCTGGCTTGGCACGCGCCATTTTTCAGGAACAGGATAAATATCCGGGAAGGCTGGCCTTATGGCTTGAAAGATGAAGGATTAAGGGAGAATATCCAGCGGTTTTACAAGAATGCCGATGCGCGCGCGTTCGATAATAAGGTGCTCCTTTTCGGCAGCCCGTTTTTTCCGTTGGCCTGCCTTTATCAGCACCACCTCCTTACTGGAGTGGTCAGGCGAGAATTGCCCGGAGTCAAAACTCCTGCCATTATCCTGCATGCCAAAGAGGATGATATGACGAGCCTGAAGAACGCCCAATACGTATTCAAAAATATCGGCTCGAAAGATAAATCGCTGGTAGTTTTAGAGGATAGCTACCATATGATCACCATCGATAAAGAAAAAGACAGGGTTGCCCAAGAGGCAATAAGATTCATCAATAAATTCTAACTTTAAGATGGAATATGATGTAATTATCATTGGCGCAGGCGTCGCTGGATTGACTTCTGCGCTAAAATTATCACATGCCGGAAGGAGGGTACTTCTTCTGGAAAAGCAGCCTCTGCCCGGAGGCTACGCCACTGTTTTTAAAAGGAAAGGTTTTACCTTTGAATCCGCCATACACTGCGTGGACGCGCTGGGGGAGGGTGGCGAGATCAGGAAATTCCTGGAAGAAGCAGGCCTCGATAAAAAATTAGATTTTATTCCCTTAAAAAATTTTGCGCGCGTGATCTATCCCGGGCATAATTTCTTGGTTACGCCCCGCCATGAAGATTTTATCGCATACCTTAGCCAAAGCTTCCCTGAGGAAGCCGGAAATATCAAAAAATTATTTTTAGATATAGACAAATTCTACGCCCAGTTCGATAAATTCTGTAATGTAAAATTTCCCCTCTGGCTTAAGCTTGTGCTGGTTCCTTTTCTTTATCCGGCTATCATCATGGCATCGAGGCTTACTACAAAGCAATTTATTGCTCGATTCATTACCGGCGATCGGCTTCAGGCGCTGATCACCGATATCTGGCGTTTTGCCGGCCTGCCGCCAGAGGACCTCGGCGCATTCTATTTTCTGCTTATTTTTAGGGGATATTATTACAACCCGACCGCTTATATCAGGGGTGGTTTTATCCGGTTGTTTGAGGCAATGGTTGAGGAAATAAAAAATTCCGGCTCAGAAGTAAGGTTTAATACTACTGTTAAAAAAATCGTAACCGATCGCGGCTCAATAAAATCAGTGGTTACTGAGAAAGGCGAGGAATTTAAAGCCAGGGCAATAATTTCCAATGCCAATGCCATAGATACGTTCACCAGCCTGATAGATGATGAGGCCTTAAAAGAAATATACCGGAAAAAATTGTTGGGCCTGGAGAAATCCATTTCCGCGGTTCAGGTATACCTGGGCCTGGATGTGCCGGCCAGGAGCCTGGGAATGAACGAGTACATGTTTTCCATCAATACTACATATGAACACGATGAATCCATGCGTTTTTCTCTCGCCGGAGATTACGAGAGGTGTTCGATCGAGATCGTTGACCACAGCCAGCTTGATCCTGGGCTTGTCCCGCCGGGAAAAGGGGGCCTGGTTATCATGTCCTTAGACAGTTATACAAACTGGCAGGGTTTAAGTGAAGAAGAATACCAGAAGAAAAAACAGGAGATGGCGGATAAATTGATCCTACGCGCGCAAAAATACCTGCCCGGGTTGACGAAGCATATCGAGGTAAGGGAAACGGCTACGCCCCGGACCATGCAGGCTTTTACCGGGTCTCCGGAAGGCGCGATCTATGGTTTTGCGCAGACTGTTGCCCAATCGAGCATCAACCGGCTGGGCCAGAAGACGGCGATAAAAGGATTATTTTTAGCCGGAGCCTGGACGCGGCCGGGCCATGGGGTCCACGGCTGTTTTATTTCCGGGATGGATGCCGCGAACCTTGCTTTAAAATTCTGAAATCCTCTTTACCAGAATTTTGCGCTATGCTATGATATAAAAATATGACACGCACAAAATTTAAAAAACCCAGGATCATTTTTGCAGTTTTGACTTTGCTGATTGCCGGCATCTCGTATTCACTTGCCCAGCAGGGTGAGGGCGGGATGAAATTTTCTCTTCCCTTCGGTAAGGCATCGAGCTATAGCGATATTTTGGTCACGCGTGCAGTGGATGGCGATACGCTGGTCTTAGAGACCGGCGAGCGGGTCAGGCTGATCGGGATAGATACTCCGGAGCTACACGTAAGCAACAAACTATACCGCGACGCGCAAAAGACCCAACAGGATATTGCCACTATCCAGGAATTAGGCAGAAGGGCCTACCTTTTTACTAAGGGTTTGGTAGAGGGTAAGCGCGTGAGCCTGGAATTCGATGTGGAAAAATATGATAAATATAAACGGCTGTTGGCTTACGTTTATTTAAAAGACGGCACATTTGTGAACGCCGAAATCGTGAAACAGGGCTACGCTAATCTTCTGACTATCCCGCCAGATGTCAAATATGCCGAATATTTCCGGCAACTTTTACATGAAGCCCGCGAGAACCGCCGCGGCCTCTGGAAATGAAGCGCAGCGGAACCCCGGCTTCGCCGACGTAACGTCGGGATAAGGAGACAATCACATGAAAGCATTTCTTGTGGGCCTACTGTTTTTAATCAGTATAAGCGTTCTTTCTTTTGTCATCATCCTGCTTGTACCGTTACTCGCTGCTTTAAACTTTGTCCTGTATATTTTTGTTTTTCTTCTGGTTTCCTGTTTTCTGATCTGGCTCCTGGGAAAATTCATCCTCTGGGCCTGGAGAGAATTTAAAAAGTGAAGATCATTTTTTATCCGGACCGCATTTTAAGGCAAAAGGCCAAGCCCGTAGAAAAGGTCAGTGCTGAGATCAGGCAGATCTTTAAGGGGATGGCCGATGCGATGTATCTGGCCGGCGGAGTCGGCTTGGCTGGCCCCCAGGTCGGCATCTCTAAACAGATGATCATTATGGATGTGGGAGAGGGGCTGAAATGCCTGGCCAACCCGAAGGTGACCAAGAGAAAAGGCACTAGCCATTTAGAAGAAGGATGCCTTTCTTTTCCGGGTATTACCGTCAGGGTAAAAAGGGCGGCTGAGGTTATAGTCGAGGCAATAGATGAGAACGGCAAACCTGTGCGTATCCAAGAAGAAGGGCTCGCTGCGCACGTGCTGCAGCATGAAATAGACCATTTGCATGGGAAAGTGATCATTGATTACGCTTCTTGGGCAGAGAAATTAAAATTAAGGGCAAAATTAAAAAAATGGGAGAAAGAACATCCCAGCGCTGAGGCAAAATGCAACGTAAGTGTAAAGTGCATCTAAGGGGCCTGGTCCAGATCTATACCGGCGAAGGCAAAGGTAAAACTACCCAGGCGGTCGGCCAGGCAGTACGCGCCGCGGGCAATGGTTTTAAGGTATGCCTGATACATTTTTTTAAGGACCCGGAAGTATTCCCCAGCGGTGAAGATAGGATATTGAAGAAGATAGGTATCCGGGTGATCCACTGCGCGACGCATCACCCGCGTTTCTGCCGCGGCGTGGATAAAAAAGAGGCCAGGCTCGCGTGCCTTGATGCCCTGAAGTACATCCGCAGTGCCTTTAAGCGTAAATTCGACATGTTGATAGTAGATGAAATAAATATCGCGCTACGCGACGGGCTCTTGCGGGAAAAAGAGATAATCTCTCTGCTTAAAGACAAGCCCCGTAGTTTAAATATCGTATTTACCGGCCGGGGCGCATCCCGTAATCTCATGCGCCATGCCGACCTGGTCAGTGAAATAAAAAAAATAAAACATCATTTTGATCAAGGCAACTGCGCGCGAAAAGCCATTGAATATTGATTGACTTTTAGGCAGCCTGATTTATAATAAAAAGAAATCAATCGTTCTATGTAGGTTAAAAGGGAATGCCGTAAAAACGGCAACGGTCCCGCCGCTGTAACCCCGCCCTTTCTATTGTAGAAAGGGGACTCTTTCAGCGAAAAATACCACTGTCCGAATTGTTTTAAGGATGGGAAGGTAGCTGAAGGGGCGGGGAAGTCAGAAGACCTGCCTATATAGAAAGTCCGGATAAGACTTGGTTCGCGGACAAAGCCAAGGGATGAATTAAAACAGGGTATAATCCCGAAGTCGGCACTAAAAATGGTGCGGCGTTCGGGATTTTTTATTGGGATGAAAAAAATATACTCGGTTATTGGTTTGATTGTTCTGATGATCTGTGGGGCTGCCGGCCCTGGCTCCGGGTCAGCTACGCCGCGCTATATTTCCCTGGCGCCTTCGACCACGGAAATCTTATTTGCTCTCGGCCTGGATAAAGAAATAATCGCGGTAAGTTCTTTTTGCGATTATCCGGCCCAGGCAAAACTTAAAGAGAAAATAGGGGATTTCAGCCGGCCGAATATCGAGAAGATCGTTTCCTTGCGGCCTGATTTTATTTTTTGTACCGGCCTGGAACAGGAGCCGGCAGTGAATCAATTGAAACGGCTGGGGTTCAATGTCTATGTATCCGACCCCACGAACATCAAAGAATTATTCGAGACGATAAGTGAGATAGGAAAGATCACCCATAAGAATAATGAGGCTGCACAATTATTAAAGAAGATGCAGGCAGATATGGATGCGGTAAGTTCTAAGGTCCGGGCCATACCGGATGGAAAAAAGGTAAGGGTGTTTATCGAGATCTGGCACGAGCCGCTGATGACCGCGGGGAAGGGTTCGTTCATCGATGAATTGATCACCTTGGCCGGCGGAGTCAATATCGCTCACGAGGTCAGGCGGCCCTATAGTAATTTCAGTGCGGAAAAAGTAGTGAGCCTTAATCCCGGCTGTATCATTATGGCTTATATGGCCCAGGAGCTGCCCTTAAGATTGGTTGCGTCCAGGTTCGGCTGGGGCAATATCGACGCGGTGAAGAATAAACGCATATTCAATGATATCGACCCGAATATGCTGCTCAGGCCCGGGCCGAGGACGACCGAGGGCCTGAAAGAACTTTATCAGAGGTTATATCCTTAAAATGTTCGCGCATTTAAAGAAAAGATTAGTGGTATTATTCCTGCTCCTTTGCCTGGTCGTAGTATTGGCCCTGATCAAGGGCGCGGTGAACATTCCTCTTCAAAGCCTTTTGTTAAAAGATAACCGCGTCATCCTGAACATGCGTATTTTAAGGATAATTACGGCGATCCTCGCAGGAAGCGGCCTGGCTGTTTCAGGGATCACCCTGCAGGCGATCCTAAGGAATCCTTTGGCTGAGCCATATTTATTGGGGACCTCCAGCGGCGCGGGCCTGGCAGCAATAATCGCCCTGGTCCTGGGGGTATCCATAAATTATATGCCTCTGGCTGCGTTCCTGGGAGCGGTGGCGAGCATTGTCCTGGTTTACGCCCTGGCCCGCGAAGAAAACCGCATTTCGGATAAATCATTGATCCTCTCCGGTGTGATAATCTCAGTGGCCTTTTCTTCCCTGATAGTATTTTTGATCTCTATTTCCGGCAACCGCGCCATACACGAAATGACCTGGTGGCTGTGGGGAAGTTTTCAGGTCTACGATTATAAATTGGTTTTAGCGGTAGCTTTTCCGGTCGTCCTGGGGATAGCTGCGATTTATCTCTTTGCCCAGGATTTGAACGCGATAAGCCTGGGAGAAGAAGAAGCAATGCATTTGGGCATCGATACGCAGGGCATCAAGAAAATTTTGATCCTCATTACGGCGTTGATCACCGCCAGCCTGATCTGTATCTGCGGGATAATCGGGTTCGTCGGGTTGATCGTGCCGCATATGATCAGGTTGATAGTGGGCCCGAACCATAAAGTGCTTATTCCCATTAGTTGCCTGGCGGCTTCTATTTTTATGATCGGTTCTGACCTTTTGGCGCGCACACTTTTTGCGCCTTTAGAAATTCCCATCGGAGTGATCACGGCGATAATCGGCGCTCCGGTGTTTATCCTGCTTTTAAAAAGGGGAATGAGGCTCCGATGAACCCAATGTTAAGGATAGATAATTTAAGCGGCGGTTATTATAAAGAAGATGTACTCAAAGGGGTGTCTCTGGAAATTAACCAGGGTGATTTTATGGGGATCATCGGCCCCAACGGTTCAGGTAAGACGACGCTCCTGAGGTTCGCTACGCGCGTACTTTCTCCCCGCTCAGGAAAGATCTATTTTAAGGGCAGTGATATTTTTCATATGCCCCTGAAAGAATTTTGCCGCAGGGTCGCCTTCGTCTCTCAGGACATCTCGACCAATTTTTCTTTTACGGTAATGGAGATCGTAACTATGGGCAGGATCCCGCATTTAAAAAGATTACAATTCGAGACCAAAAGGGATATCGAGATCGCCGAGCGGTCGCTTTCCCTTACCGATACCCTTAGCCTGAAGGATAAACTGGTCGATGAACTGAGCGCCGGCGAGCGCCAGAGAGTGATCATTGCCCGCGCCCTGGCGCAGGAGCCCGAACTTCTCCTGCTCGATGAGCCGACTGCGCATCTGGATATCGGCCACCAGATACAGATATTGGACCTCTTAAAAAAACTGAACCGTGATAACCAAGTGACCATTGCCATGATCCTGCATGACTTAAACCTGGCGGCTAATTATTCTAACCGCATTGCCCTTATGGATAGAGGCAGCATCTTTAAAGAAGGCAGTGCGGCAGAGGTCTTGACTTACCAGAATATCGAAGCAGTTTATAAAACTATCGTTTTAGTGAACGAAAATCCTGTGACGCACGGGCCGAATGTGCTCCTGGTCCCGGGAAGGGAAAACAATGGCCACTGAACTGATATTGATCCGTCACGGAATTACTAATTGGAACAAGGCGCGGCGCTATTGCGGCTGTAAAGACGTGCCTTTAAGCAGTGAAGGTAGGGCCCAGGCAGTTAAGC
Source organism: Candidatus Omnitrophota bacterium (assembly GCA_028717645.1). GTDB lineage: Bacteria > Omnitrophota > Gorgyraeia > Gygaellales > JAMWDD01 > JAQUNK01. The sequence goes on along the minus strand of JAQUNK010000004.1, from coordinate 47,410 downwards.
TGCACCGTAAACTTAAGGATGTTTGTTTCGACCGTATCTATTCCAGCGACAGAAAACGTGCGCTAGAAACCTGCCGGATCATTTTTGGCAGGGTAAGGATCGCAAAGGTCAAAGGCTTACGGGAAATCAATTTTGGCGTGTTCGAGGGACTGAGGCACACAGAGATCATGAAAAAATACGGCCCGGTCTATAAAAAATGGCTCAGCGACCCTTACCAGCACCATATTCCCCGCGCCGAAAAGATGGCCGATTTTAAAAAAAGGATCTATGTTTCATTTGCCAAAATTGCCCGCGCTAACCCGGATAAAACCGTTGCCGTGGTCTGCCATGGCGGAGTGATCGGCGTTTTCGTGGGCGGTATTTATAGATCAAAAGATTTTTGGCGTTATGTGCCCGGGGCAACCAGTGTTACGGTAGTAAAATACAAAAACAGAAAACCGCGCATTATGAAATTTAACGATATCGCGCATTTGGGCTAAAATTATGGGAAAGATCACTTTAGTTTTGGGCGGGGCACGCAGCGGAAAGAGCACTTACGCGCTTGGCTTGGCAAAAAAATATAAGCGGGTAGCCTTTATCGCTACTGCTCAAGCCCTGGATAAAGAAATGCGCCAGCGGATAAAGAAACACCGGGTCTTGCGGCCGCCGCATTGGGTGACTTTTGAAAGAGATGAGGACATTATTCCTGCGCTGGAAAATATCGGTAATGATTTTGATTGTGTGATCATCGATTGCCTTACCCTCTGGGTCTCCAATCTTTTACTTACAAAGAACAAAGAAGAAAAAATTATGCGCGAAGCGCTTAAGATGCTGGCGCAGTTAGAAAAAATGAAAATACGCTCAATCCTTGTTTCGAATGAAGTGGGCCTGGGCCTGGTGCCGGTGCATGAATTGGGCAGGAAATTCCGCGATGTCGCCGGCCGAGTCAATCAATTGGCGGCCCGGGAAGCTGACGAGGTATTTTTTACTGTTTCCGGAATACCGGTAAAAGTAAAATGAGGGTCGTATGGAAAGAATAAAAAAAATAACCGCCCAGATCACTGATCTGGATGCGCGGGCGATGGAAGAGGCGCAAAAAAAACTGGATAGCTTGACCAAGCCCCTGGGGAGCCTGGGCAGGTTAGAGGAACTGGCAAAGCAGGTCTGTGGGATCACTGCGAAAAGCAACCCTAGCCTGGAGCATAAAGTGATCTTTACCCTGGCCGCTGACCATGGAGTGACCGACGAGGGGGTCAGCGCTTATCCTAAGGATGTGACCGGCCAGATGGTCGATAATTTCCTTAAGGGCGGTGCAGGGATCAATGTCCTGGCCAGGCACTGCGGGGCGAGAGTAGTCGTAGTGGATATGGGTGTGGCCGTAGACCTCGGGCCTGATCCCCGCCTAGTGATTAAAAAAATCGCTTACGGAACGAAAAATATGGCCAAGGGCCCGGCAATGACCCGGGATGAGGCCATCAGGGCGATCGTCGTCGGCTTTGAGATTTTTGAAGATGAATTCCAGCGCGGGCTGGATATCATCGGTACCGGCGAGATGGGCATAGGTAATACGAGCTCCGCCAGCGCCATAACCGCAGCCTTTACCAGGAAGCCGGTAGAAGAGATCACCGGCCGCGGCGCCGGCCTCGATGACAAAGGATTAAAAAATAAAATTGAGGTGATCAAAAGGTCGCTAGCCGTAAACAAGCCTGACCCCAAAGATGCAATAGATGTTTTATCCAAGGTCGGCGGTTTTGAGATCGCGGGCCTGGCGGGAATAATCCTTGCCGCAGCCGCCCAAAAGGTCCCGGTGGTCATCGACGGTTTTATTTCGGGTGCCGCAGCGCTTATTGCTTATCAGATCGAACCGCGGGTAAAAAAATATCTCATCGCTGCCCACCAGTCAGCAGAGGGTGGGCACAAATATATTTTAGAACATATCGGCCTTAGGCCGCTGCTTGACCTGGACTTGCGGCTCGGCGAAGGAACGGGTGGCGCTTTAGCCATGTCTTTGGCGGACGCGGCAATAAAAATTCTTACCCAGATGGCCACGTTCGAGAGCGCAAAAGTATCGGAGAAGAAAAAATGACAAGCCTTCTTTCAGCATTGCAGTTTTTGACCGTTATCCCCCTGCGTATTAAAAATATGGATGAGCGTAAGTTTGCGCAAGCCCCGGCCTGGTTCCCGGCGGTGGGGCTGTTTATCGGCCTGATACTTTTCGGGTTAAGCAGGGTATTGTACGCCCTGAATTTCTATGAACTTACTGCGGCAATAGTTTTGGTCGTGGCCTTGGTATTGATTACCGGCGGTATGCATTTAGACGGACTCTCGGATACCTTCGACGCGATCTCCAGCGGCAAAGATAAGGAAAAATTCCTGGCGATCATGCGCGATCCGCATAGCGGCGCGCTGGGCGTTGCCAGCGTGGTTTGCGCGCTACTCTTAAAGGTAGGGCTTATTTTTTCCCTACGGCCGCAGGATAAAGCGGCTGCCCTGATATTGATGTGCGTTTTAAGCCGCTGGTCGGCGGTCGGGGCAATGTCTTTTTTTCCTTATGCCCGCCAGGAAGGCAAGGCCAAGGTTTTTATTCAGGGAATGACCTTGAAGACTTTTCTTATCGCTTCAGCATCGGCCGTTATCTTTGCCTTAGTACTCGGATGGCTGACCGGCACAATCGCGTTGTTAGTGGTCGGCGGTTTTACTTATTTAAGCGCTAAATTTTTCAGTAGGAAGATCGGCGGGATGACCGGAGATACCCTGGGGGCAACAATTGAATTGACGGAAATAATCACATTATCGACTTTTTGTATCGCGGGAGGGATCATTTATGGATAGATCAAAGACAATAGCGTCGTGGAGCGGCGGTAAAGACAGCTGCCTGGCTTGTTATAAGGCGATACAGCAGGGCCATGATATAAAGCTGCTTTTAAATTTTATTTCCCGCGAATCAAAGCGCGGTTGTTTCCACGGGATCGAGTCGCGGTTATTGAAACTGCAGGCGGAGCTGATCGGCCTGCCTATCGTGCAAAGAGAAGTGAGCCCGGATATGCAGAAATATGAAGAAGAATTCAAGGCCGCGGTCAATGAATTAAGGGGCAAGGATACGCGTTCCATGGTTTTCGGCGATATCTATCTTTTGGAACATGAAAGTTGGGTTGAGCGTGTCTGCGGCGATCTGAAGATCGACGCCTTAGAACCGCTTTGGAACAACCCGGTGGAAAACATCATTGATGAATTCCTGAAGGCGGGGTTTAAAGCGATCATTGTCAGTTGTAAGGCGGATATCATGGGCCGGGAATTCCTCGGCCGCTATATCGACAAAGAGTTGGCCGCAGAGTTGAAGAAAAAAAATATCTGCCCGTGCGGTGAGAACGGCGAATACCATACCCTGGTCGTCGACGGGCCGTTCTTTAAGCGCAGGATCGAGATCACGGAAAGTGAGCCGGTGCTTAAGACCGGATTTTGGAAATATTGGTTCTTGGATATCAGGAAATACAGGACAGTAGAAAAAAAATAAAATAATCCGTACGGGTGAAGGAAGTCCCGGTTTAATCCCGGGTGCTGCCGCGCAACGGTAATCTCTTCAAGCGGAGAGGAGCCCGGTCGATCACCTGCTTAGCGGAAAGTACTTTCGCTGGAAAGGAAAGGATGGGAGCATGGTAAAGTTAAGCAAGGTTTTAGGCGTTATTTGTTTCGCGGCAGGCATTTTTGTAAGATCTGCTTTTTCGCAAAACGTTAATCTGGAAAAAATAGTCGTGACTCCTTCTAGGATGGAAGAAAGTTACGGCTCTACCACCCGCAACGTAGACGTGGTCGGTTCCGGCGAGATCCAGGAAGAAGGCTCACAAAATCTGGCCGACGTGCTCACAAACCTGCCTTCAGTCGATATTAGCGATTACGGCGGGCCGGGTGCGAATAAGAACATCCGGATGCGCGGTTCGACCGCGGCCCAGGTGCTGGTTATGGTCGACGGTAGGCCGGTCAATAACCCGCGCGATGGCCAGGTAGATCTTTCCACTATCCCCTTAGAAAGCATAGACCGGATAGAATTGATGCGCGGCCCGGGCTCCAGCCTTTATGGCAGTTCGGCAATGGGCGGCACGCTCAATATCATTACCAAAAATCCTCCGAAGCAGGGCCAAAAAACCGAAGTTTACTCCAGTTTCGGCACTGCCCGTACCTATATAGAACGCTTGTCGCAGGGGGCGAATATTTCAAAATTCGGATACCTTGCCAGCGGCGGATACCAGAGTTCGGAAGGTTTCCGGCCCAATTCTGCCCTTACTGCCAAAGACGCAAATCTTAAACTCAGCTACGCAGCAAACGAAGAAAATAACCTCAATTTAAATTCCGGTTTTTACACCGACAGATTAGGTACACCCGGGCCGGCATACCTTTTTGATCCGGACGATAAACAGCGTACGCTGAAGCGCTTCTTTGATTTTAACTGGAGTTTCCGGCCGGACGAAGAGACCGCTTTTATCACGAATGTTTACCAGAACTACGACCGGCTGGAATTTATGGAGAACAATGCTGAACAGGTATGGGAGACGCCATTCCAGAAAGACATCCACGCCACTACGGTAAGGGGTTTAGACGTGGAAGTGGAAAAGCAACTGCTGGAGAAGTACCGCCTGGTCTGTGGGTTCAATTACGTAAAAAATATGAATGATTCTACCACCAGCGCGAAACACGAATATGATGTGACCGCAGGTTACCTGCAGAACCACCTGGACCTGGCGAAGAACCTGAAGATCAATTTCGGCGCCAGGCTCGATGATTATTCTAACTTCGGCGCACAGATCAACCCGAATTTCGATTTTCTTTATACCTTTAACGAGAATATAAAGGTCCACGGCTTGGTCAGCAGGTCATTCCGCGCGCCCACTTTCAATGATCTATACTGGCCTTTCGACGGGTGGGAAGAGGGCAATCCTAACCTGAAGCCCGAGAAAGGCATTACTGCGGAGATCGGCACAGAAGCAAAGATAAGCAAGTATTTTACCTCAGGGCTTACTTATTACCGCAGCAATTATAATGAGTTGATCCAGTGGTCTGATGACGGAACCGGCATCTGGCGGCCGCAAAATATCGGCTCGGCGACTATCGACGGCGTAGAATTCGAGAATAAGGTATATATTATTGATAAACTCGGCTTAGAGGTCAATTACACGTTTTTAAGGGCCCTGGATGCCAAGACCCATAAATTCCTGGTTTATCAGCCCGAGCATAAAGCCGATGTGCGCCTGAAATACGCTGACTATAAAGGGTTGGTCGTGGAACTGAAGGGCCAGTTTACCGCCACCAGGTTTAACAACGCCGCGAACACAGAGAAGGTAAAAAGGTTCTTTGTCTTAGGTTTAAGTGTAACCAAGAAGATAAAGGAGGGGGTTACCTGCTTTGCCTACATAGATAACCTTTTGAACCGGAAATACCGCGTGATCCAGGGTTTTCCTATGCCGGGTTTCTCTTTGACCGGCGGGATGAAGCTGGAATTTTGATTTGACAAACCGCGAGGTTATGCTAATATATTACCGCTTAGCTATTAAGATTAGGATGAGGATGTCTTCTAGCTAGAAACTAGAAGACATTTTTTTTGTGATGCAGACAAACCTACTTCTACTCACAGTTTTTATCCCGATATTAGGCTCGTTTTTTCTGCCGATTGCCGGAAGGATCTCTAAGAATTTTAGAAATCATCTGGCACTCGCTTTTGTTGCTGCGTCATTTTTACTTTCCTTAATTATCCTGCCCGGCGTCCTGGCCGGAAAGACCATTATCTTTACCAAATTCCTTCCTCTGGGTTTTAATTTTGTTTTATATGCCGACGGACTGGCGGTCTTTATGAGCCTGGTCTCAAGCCTGGTCAGCGCCATAGTCGTGCTTTATTCTTTTGGCTACATCAGCCATTACGACGACCAGAACGAATACTATTTTATGGTGGTTTTGTTCCTGGGTTCGATGCTTGGCCTGGTCTTTTCGGCGAACCTGATCTTTCTTTATTTATTCTGGGAGGCCACGGCCATAGTCAGCTGGCGCCTGATTGGATTTTTCCGGGAAAAGAACCACGTGCTTAAGGCAGACAAGGCATTCCTGGTCACCGTATTCGGCGCGTTGGTCATGCTTTTGGGCTTCATCAATCTCTATCAGCAGACTGGTTCATTTGACCTGTTGGTGATCAAAGACGGTTTAAAAATGCAGGCGGCCTCAAGCCTGGCAGTTGCCCTGATTATGGCGGGTATTTTATCCAAGTCCGCGACCCTGCCGTTCCATACCTGGTTGCCGGATGCCGGCGTGGCGCCTTCTCCGGTCACCGCACTCCTGCATGCGGCAGTACTGGTGAAGATCGGCGTCTATGTTTACGCGCGCCTCTTCGTGGCGACATTGAATGTGGAGCAATTTTGGCATACGGCTATACCACTTATCTGCGGCGCGAGCGCCTTGGTTAGCGCGGGTGCGGCACTAATTGAAACGGACCTGAAAAGGGTCATCGCTTATTCCACAGTGAGCCAGATCGCCTTTATCTTTTTAGGGCTTTCTATCGGCAATATCATTGGCCTGGCCGGAGGGCTTTTATATATTTTGATGCACGGCCTGGCCAAGGCAGGGCTTTTCTTGTGCGCGGGTATTATCGAGCAAAAAACCAAGGTCAGGGACATCACCCGGCTGGGAGGCCTCATCCAGACTATGCCGCTCACCGCGGCCGCGTTCATTTTGTGTGCCTTTTCTGTAATGGGTATCCCGCCCCTTGGTGGATTCTTCAGCAAATACATGGTGATGGCTGGAGCTTTTAACAGCGGGAATCTCCTTATTGCCTTTACTTTTTTGGTGGGTGCGGTAATGACCATACTTTATCTTTTCCGCGCCTTTAATCTGGTATTTTTAGGCGAACCGAAAACAGAGCCGGTAAAAGAAGGCGAGCCGGTAATGGTATTTTGCGTGGCACTCCTGGCTTTTCTTTCTTTAGCCGCTGGCATATTTATTTATTATCCGGATAAAGTGGTTGGGACAATAGTGCAGCAGATCGCATTAATAAAATGAGTATTTTAATCTTACCTATATTTATACCGTTGGTTGCAGCAGTGCTGATTCTAGCGACCCGGGGAAAGCCCCGCGGCCTGAAAGAAGCACTTACCTTAGTGGCTACCGCCGCTACCCTGGCAATCAGCGTACAACTTTTCGGTAAAGAGATCTCTTTTATTCTTCCCTGGATAGGCCATGGCATTGATCTGTCTCTTCGCCTCGACCGTTTTAGCGGCTTCATCGTTCTTTTCGCTTCGCTTTTTGCTTTTCTCACCGCATTATATTCCGTCGTTTCCATGCGCGGAAAGGACCATCCCAAACAATTTTATTTTTATCTGCTGATTATCCTGGTTTGTACCAATGCCGCGGTACTGGCGAATAACCTTATTTTTATGCTTTTTTTCTGGGAAGGCATCTTACTGGCGATATTCGGCATGATCGCCATCGGCAACAAAAATGCTTTTAAGACTGCCACTAAGGCATTTATTATCGTGGGTATATCTGACTTGTGTATGATGGGCGGCCTTGCCATTACCGGTTACCTTGCTTCGACCCTGACCATTTCCCAGATACACCTTGAACTCACTCCCCTGGCAAGCATTGCCTTCGTCTTACTGATGATCGGAGCGATCGCCAAGGGCGGTTCCATGCCTTTCCATAGTTGGATCCCCAGTGCCGCCACCGACGCGCCGCTTCCTTTTATGGCGTTGATGCCGGCAGCATTAGAAAAATTATTGGGCATATATTTCTTATCCCGCATAACCCTGGAGATGTTCAAGCTTTCCGCCGGTTCGTGGATAAGTATTACCATGATGACCATCGGCGCGGCCACGATCATTTTGGCGGTAATGATGGCCCTGGTGCAGAAGGAATATAAAAGGTTGCTTTCTTATCACGCTATCAGCCAGGTGGGGTATATGATCCTCGGTATCGGTACCTGCGTGCCTGCCGGCATCATCGGCGGCATCTTCCACATGGTCAATAACGCGCTTTATAAATCCTGCCTTTTCTTTACCGCAGGTTCAGTAGAAAAGCAGGCGGGTACCACAGACTTGGAAAGATTGGGCGGCCTCTGGAAGCAGATGCCGATTACCTTTGCCTGTTTTGTGATCACTGCGCTTTCTATTTCGGGTGTACCTCCGTTTAACGGATTTTTCTCAAAAGAACTTATTTACGACGGCGCACTGGAAAGAGGAAAAATATTTTATCTTGCTGCACTCATCGGCTCATTCTTCACCGCGGCATCATTCTTAAAATTGGGGCATGCCGCATTTTGCGGCAAGGCAAGCCAGGAAAACCGGCGCGTAAAAGAAGCGCCGCTGGGAATGCTGGTGCCGATGGCCGTGATCGCCTTTTTGTGTATTTTATTCGGGGTCTATAACCAATTGCCCATTGAAAAGTTTATTCAGCCGATTTTGGGCCATGCCAGATTAGAAGGGCACAACTTCAGCGGTTTCCCGGCTAACGCCTGGCTTACCCTGACGACCATAGTTGTTTTGATCGCTGCATTAATCCACCATTTGATCGCCGCTAAGGCCGCGGGCAGCGGCTTAAAGGCCTCGGAACACATCCATCATGCGCCGGTCCTTGGGACAATATATCAGGCTGCGGAAAGAAAATGGTTCGATCCTTATGAAGTAGGAATGAAGGTTGTTCATATCGCATCCTTGCTTTTGATGGCCATAGACCGCATTATCGACTGGCTCTATGATGGTTTTTTAGCCGGCACGGCGTTTTTGGCCTCGCGCGCACTCGCATTGTTACAGACGGGTAATTATGTCGTCTATATTGTTTGGTCGCTGGTGAGTGCCGCGGTCGCGCTGGCATTCATGGTTAAATAGGAGAGGGTAATTTGTTTTCTTTATTGGTATTGGTACCATTCTTGATCTTAGTCGCGGTGAACCTGTCGAAAAAGGTCGCACCCAATGTGGCCTGTAGCCTGACGGCATTGGCAACGCTTGCCCAGGCGGGTTTCGTAGTTTCCCTGCCCGGGACTTTGTTAAAAACGAATAACGTGATCTTCACCTGGCTTCCCGATTTCAAACTGGCTATCGATGAATTTTCTATTGTAGTGCTGGCGGCAATAGGCATTGTGGCCTTTGTGGCTTGCTGTGTGGCGCGCTCAACCATCAATGACCCCGGGCAGCGTGCTACGTTCATGAACCTTTTACTCGTTGCTCTTATCGGGATGAACACGACAGTAATGCTCAGGGATATATTTTCCATCTATCTGTTCGTTGAAACCATTGCTATTATTTCTTTTGTCCTCATTTCCATAGACCGCGGCCGGCTCGCGCTAGAAGGCGCATTCAAATACCTGATGCTTTCGGCATTTGCTACTATACTGATGCTTTCTTCTATCGCACTGATGCTTTTATTTTCTCCGACCCTTGAATTAAGCGGCCTGGCCGAGGCCATGTCAGTGTATCCTAACCCGATCTTGATTAAATTATCCATCGGTTTATTTTTATGTGGCTTGTTCATCAAATCGGGTTTATTCCCTTTCCATTGGTGGCTGCCGGACGCGTATTCTGCGGCGCATTCTGCCGCGTCGGTGCTTTTGGCAGGTATTATCACCAAGGTAGTCGGCGTTTATGTGCTGATGCGCCTTTCCTTAAGCATATTCGGGGAATCCCTGCATATACAGGCTATGGTAATGGCTGTCGGAGCACTTTCCATTATTACCGGCGCGGTCCTGGCCATGACCCAGAAAAATTTTAAGCGCATGCTTGCTTATTCCAGTATCAGCCAGGTGGGGTATATCATCCTGGCAACAGGAGTGGGGACACCTTTTGCCTTTGCCGCTGCAGCGTTCCATTTCTTTAACCACGCGACATTCAAATCCTTGCTTTTTGTCAATGCCGCCAGCGTAGAAAAGAGGCTGGGTACGATGGATATGCGCGAGATGGGCGGCCTGAGCAACCGTATGCCTGCAACCGGCATTACTTCGCTGGTCGGTTTTCTTTCCACTGCTGGTCTTCCGCCATTTTCGGGTTTCTGGAGCAAGTTTATGATCGTCTTGGCACTTTGGGCAGCGGGAAAATATTTTTATGCCGCCTTCGCACTTTTGGCCAGTATACTTACGCTGGGCTATATGCTTATTTTGCAGCGCAATGTATTTTTCGGAAAATTAAAAGATGGGTTAGGCGGCGTAAAAGAGGTAGGGCCGGGGTTGGTCATCCCGCAGTTGGTTCTGGCAGCGATTATTGTTTTGGTGGGAGTGTGTTTTCCTTTTGTGCTGAATAAATTTATTTTTCCAGTACAGTCAATATTTTTAAAATGATGATAGACCTCATACTTTTAAGTGTGCTTTTAATAATGGTCATCTGGACGGTAATGGCCATCCGCCTGGTGCGTTCGGCAGTAGGGTTGGCGTTGACCAGTGTTGTGCTCTCCATCCTGATGTTCCGGCTGAACGCAAGCCTCGCCGCAGTATTTGAACTGTCGGTATGCGCAGGGTTGATCTCGGTCATATTTATCACCACCATAAGTTTTACGCGCCGGATGAGCAAAAGCGATTTTAAGACCAGGCGTAGGCAGCGTCTGAGTAAATTTTGGCCGTTGCCGCTCATTATTATTGCCGCGGCAATTTTGCTGTTTTGGCGCCATTTTCCCAGCGAGGTAATTTTTATCCGCGTGCCGGCAGAAAACGTACGCGATGTCCTTTGGAACACGCGCCATATCGACCTCTTCGGGCAGGTCCTGGTTCTCTTGGCCGGTGCCTTCGGAGTGGTCGCACTTTTTAAGGAAAACAAAAAATGAATGTATCTTTATTCGGGCTCTTTAGCGTATTCGTGATACTTTTGTTCATTGCGGGCACGTATTCGATATTGGTGACCTTTAATCTCATCCGCGCATTGATCGGTATCGAAATACTGATCAAGGCAGTGACCCTTTTGATCATTCTCGCTGGTTACCTCACCGGTAACTTAGGGCTCGCCCAGGCTATTGCGATCACCCTGATCGTCATCGAAGTAGTTTTTATGGTGGTTGCCGGAGGCATTGTCCTGTCGATCTTCCGCCATCACGGCACCATCGATACGCGGAATTTGAGGGATCTGAAAGGATAATTTATGCCGCAAAACTTATTGCTTAATCCGCCGGTTACGTTTTTAGCGATTTTAGCGGCGTCTTTATTATTGACGCAGGCCTTTAAGCGCCTTTCTTTTAAGCGGAAGGCAGGAGAAGACAGGGGTGCAGAAATGCAGGCCTATTCTTGCGGTGAAGATTTCAAGGGGCACATGATCCAGCCCGACTACAGCCAGTTTTTCCCTTTTGCTTTCTTTTTCACCATACTGCACGTCGTGGCCCTGATGATCGCTACGGTCCCGGCTGAGACCGTGCATACCTTTACCATCGCGACATTGTATATTTTGGGCTCAGTTATCGGCCTCATAGTTTTATTGAGAAAATAGCCAGAGGAGGGTTATCAGTTTTGGGTAAATTAACACACATAGTAAATTGGGCGCGTATCAAATCTCCCTGGGTCCTGCATTTTAATACCGGCGCGTGCAATGCCTGCGATATCGAGATCATCGCAGCGCTCACTCCGCGCTATGACCTGGAGCGTTTTGGTGTGCAGTTAAAAGGCACCCCGCGCCATGCGGATATTTTATTGTGCTCCGGCCCGGTAACGCGGCAGGTAGAGTGCCGGCTGAAGATGATCTATGAACAGATGCCTGAACCGAAATTCGTCGTGGCAGTAGGTACTTGTGCCTGCTCCGGAGGAGTCTTTGACGGCTGCTATAATGTTAAGTCAGGCATCAATGCGGCAATACCGGTTTCAGCCTATATCCCGGGCTGCCCCGCCAGCCCCAAGGCGATTATCGACGGTGTGGTGAAACTTTTGCAGAGCCTTGAGGCAGAGGAAGAGAAAAAGGAGAAATAAAGTGGACGAGCAGGCGATAAAGCAAAGGCTTGAAGAAAATTTTAGTTTCTTAAAAGATAAAGTGATGATCACGCGGCCGCGCAGGATCTTCGTCGATGTACCGCTAGAAAATTTTAAGCCGGTGCTCGAGTACGCATACAGTGTTTTGGGATTTAAAGCGCTTTCTGCGATCACCGGCCTGGATGAGGTCACGCGCCTGGCAGCAATGTACCATTTGGCAAAGGCCGGGATCATGTTGAACCTGAAAGTCCCTATCCCGCGCAACGATACCCGGATCGACACGATCACTGCATATTTTCCCAGCGCGGATATTTTTGAACGCGAACTGGTCGACCTTTTCGGGATACAGGTACAGGGTTTGGCTGAAGGCCCCAGATATCCATTGACCGACGACTGGCCCAAAAACGAATTTCCTTTGAGAAAAGATTGGAAGTCGTCGTATAAGCAGGGCGCAGAGGAGGCAGACCATGCCTGATCCAAGAGACGTAAGGGTTCCTATCGGCCCGCAGCACCCGGCATTAAAAGAGCCGGAAAGTTTTTTGATCACCCTGCGCGGTGAAAAGATCACCTCGGTGAATATCCGTATGGGTTATAACCACCGCGGCATTGAAAAGGCCTGCGAAGAAAGGACCTATATCCAGGACCTCTACCTTATTGAACGTGTCTGCGGTATCTGTTCGCATGCGCATTCTACCTGTTTTGTGCAGGCGGTTGAAGAAATAGCCGGGCTGGAAATCCCTGCCCGTGCCAAATATATCCGTACACTCATTGCCGAACTGGAACGCGTGCACAGCCATCTTCTTTGGCTGGGTGTAGCCGGCCATGAAATAGGATTTGATACGCTCTTAATGTATACCTGGCGCGACCGCGAGGTCGTGATGGACCTCCTGGCTTCGATCACCGGTAACCGCGTTAATTACGGGATCAATACTATCGGAGGCGTACGCCGCGACCTGGATGCTTCGCAGATAGAAGAAACGCTCAAGGCCATGGATATACTCGAAGAACGTACCAAATATTATGTCGGCATAGCCCAGGAAGAAATTACTTTAAAGAAGCGCCTTTCCGGAGTGGGAAAATTGTCTTATGAGGATGCGCTTAGGTTCGGCGCAGTCGGGCCGACCGGACGCGCTTCGGGCGTGGCACGCGATGTGCGCCGCGATGATCCGTATGCGGCATATGCCGAAATAAATTTTAATGTGATTACCGATAACCATTGTGACGTCTATGGCCGTACGGTGGTGCGCCTGAAGGAACTGCTGGAGGCCTTTAGCATTATCCGGCAGTTGTTGAAGAAATTTCCTGATGGCCCGATTGTAGTAAAGGCACCGCGCAAGATCCCCGCAGGTGAAACCGTCAGCCGTTATGAAGCGCCGCGCGGCGAGGACCTGCATTATGTGCGCGCCAACGGCACAGAAAAACCGGAGCGGGTAAAAGTGCGCGCACCGACCCTGGCCAATGTCCAGGCAGTATCGCATATGCTTGAGGATGGATATCTTGCGGATATGCCTATCGTGGTAGCGGCAATTGACCCGTGTTTTTCTTGCACCGACCGGATGAGCCTGGTGAGTAACCTGGATAATCACCGGACCGACGTTTTGCCTTGGGAGGTTTTACGCCGGCGCGGTATCGAGCATTATAAAAAACAGGGAGTGGATTTTTCCGTTTTAAATAAAAAATTAGCCAATGTTTTAGGTAAATAAATTATGCTAAAGCAGTTATTTATTCTTTTGGTTTTTCCCGGCTTCCTTTTTCTGCTTACCAGCGGCCTGCTTGCGGAATTCATCGACCGCCGGCTCTACGCACGCCTGCAGAATAGGCAGGGGCCGCCCTGGTTCCAGCCCTTGGCGGACTTTATCAAGCTTCTTGGCAAAGAGGACATTGTGCCGCAGGAAGCGGATACGACGGTATTCCGGCTGATGCCGCTGGTTGCCCTGAGTGCTACGGTCGCGGCATTTTTTTATATTCCGCTCTGGGGTACTGAGGCAATGTTTTCTTTTAACGGCGATATCATCGTAGTGCTATATCTTCTTATGTTGCCGACCTTATGCTTTTTTCTCGGCGGCTGGTATTCGCGCTCGGTATTTTCTTCAATCGGAGCGGTACGCGTACTTACCCAATTATTTGCCTATGAAGTGCCGCTTTTTATCTGTATCCTGGCCTCGAGTTTATTGGCCAATACCTGGTCGTTAAGTGGAATGGCTGCATTTTATAGCAAACATCCGGGATACTGGCTCTTTAACCTGATCGGGTTCGGCATCGCCTTTATCTCGCTTTTGGGGAAATTAGAAAAGGTGCCTTTTGATATCCCTGAGGCAGAGACCGAGATCGTCGCCGGAAGTTTTACCGAATATAGCGGAAGGCTCTTGGCGTTCTTTCGCTTGACCATTGATATCGAGCTGATCGTCGGGACATCGCTGTTGGCAGCGGTCTTCCTGCCATTTGGTTTTGGGGTCGGGCCTTATATTGGATTTGTGATCTATATCTTAAAAGTACTGTTGCTTGTTGCACTAGTTTCGCTTTCGCGCACCATCTTCGCACGACTACGCATTGACCAGATGATCAATTTATGCTGGAAATATTTAGCACCGCTGGCGTTTTTACAGGTATTGCTGAATTTGATCGCCAAAGGGGTAATGGTAAAATGAAAAAAAGAGGCAAGGTCCTACGCCAGGTCTTAAGTTCATTGTTCAAGAAGCCGGTGACCACGCATTATCCTTTTGAGAAGGAAAAAAGCGGCATGCCCAAGGGTTTCCGGGGCAAGATTATTTTTCATCCTTCCCGTTGTATCGGTTGTAAGATGTGCATGCGCGATTGCCCGACGGGTGCGATAAACATAAAAAAGATCGGCGAGAAACAATTTGAAGCCGAAATAGACCTGGGTAAATGTATTTATTGCGCGCAGTGCGTTGATTCCTGCATTAAAAAGGCCCTGGAGTATAGCAAAGATTTTGAACTTGCCTCGACTGACCGCGGTAAATTAAAAGTTATCCTTGATGCGGAGCCTGAAAAACCAAATGCAGAACCTGAAAAACCAACTGAAAAATAAATTAAAGAATACTTCCCGGGCGGCGGTGCTTGGCATCGGCTCGGAACTAAGGGCGGATGACGCGGTCGGCATGCTCGTTGCGCGGGAATTACAAAAGGCAGCTGGCGAAAACTCCCGGATCAAATGTTTTTTGGCCGGCGCAAGCCCGGAGAATTTTACCGGTGAAATAAAAAAATTTAACCCGACGCATGTGATCATCGTCGATGCGGCGCAATTGGAAAAAAGCGCCGGCGAGGCGCGCCTGATTGAAGAAGAAGAGATCAACGGCGTTTCATTCTCCACACACAGGCTTCCCACCAAGATATTGATCGATTACCTAAAAAGTTCTTTACGCTGCGAGTTCGTCGTGATCGGCATCCAGCCAAAGACGCTGAAGTTCGGAGAGCCGGTTTCTCCTGAAGCGGCGAGGGCAGCAGGAGCGATTTCCTTGTCTTTGCAGGAAATCTTATGCGCCTAGAACTTAAATCAGAATATTCGTGTTAAAATTACCCCGGAGGTTCTAAAAATGTTTGATCTATTGATCTTAGCGCCGGTAGGTTCGATATTGGCCCTGGGATTTGCTTTTTATCTGGCAATATCGATCCTGAAAAAAGATGCCGGCAATGAAAAAATGCAGGAGATCGCCCGCGCAGTAAGAGAAGGCGCGCGCGCGTACCTGAAGCGCCAGTATTTAGGCGTGTCTTTATTTTTTATCGTGGTCTTTTTTATCCTTTTGGCCCTGGCCTTTAAAGGCTACCTGGTCATGTTCGTGCCGTTCGCTTTCTTGACCGGAGGTTTTTTCTCCGGCCTTTCCGGATTCATCGGCATGAGTATTGCTACCCAGTCTTCGGACAGGACCGCTGCCGCGGCAATGAAGAGCCTGAATGCGGGGCTACGCGTAGCCTTCTCCAGCGGCGCGGTCATGGGCATGACCGTCGTCGGCTTAGGGCTGTTGGATCTGAGTATTTGGTATTATTTTCTAAACTGGTATTATACCCACCATGCCATACCCATCGGCACGGATAAGATCGCCGCAATTACTTCCACTATGCTTTGTTTCGGTATGGGCGCCAGTTCTCAGGCGCTTTTTGCCAGGGTAGGCGGCGGGATCTTTACCAAGGCTGCAGACGTAGGCGCTGACCTGGTGGGCAAAGTAGAGGCAGGTATTCCCGAGGATGACCCACGTAATCCCGCGGTCATTGCCGATAACGTCGGAGATAATGTCGGCGACGTAGCCGGGATGGGCGCGGACCTTTATGAATCTTATGTTGGTTCGATCGTGGCTACTTCTGCTTTAGGGGTGGCCGCGGGCTTGGGTGTTGCCGGCGTGACCGTGCCTATGGTCATGGCCGCAGTAGGAGTAGTTTCTTCGATCATCGGTACATTTTTTGTAAAGAGCAGGGAAGAGGCCTCGCAGGGTGTTCTGTTGGCAGCTTTACGCAAGGGCATTTTTGCCAGCTCAATACTTGTAGCCATAATTTCTTTCTTTTTGGTGAAGGCGACACTTGGCCCGCAGAATTTAGGTGTTTATTATTCCGTGTTATCCGGCCTGATCGCCGGTGTTCTGATCGGCTTATCTACTGAATATTTTACTTCCACCAGTTTTCCGCCGACGCGTAATCTTGCCTCTACTTCTTTGACCGGCCCGGCGACAGTGATCATTGGCGGTATTGCCGTAGGGATGATGTCTACTGCAGTGCCGGTGATCGTCGTGGGTGGCGCGATTATGGCAAGTTTCTTTTTAGCGGGTGGGGCAGAAAATTTCAATTCCGGTCTCTACGGTATAGCGATTTCTGCCGTGGGCATGCTTTCAACTTTGGGTATAACCTTAGCCACTGATGCTTACGGCCCGGTAGCGGACAATGCCGGCGGCAATGCCCAGATGAGCGGGCTACCGCCTGAGGTGAGAAAAAGGACCGATGCCTTGGATGCCCTGGGTAATACCACTGCGGCCACAGGAAAAGGTTTTGCTATCGGCTCAGCAGCGCTTACCGCGCTGGCGCTTATCGCAGCGTACCGCGACCAAGTCCTGATCTATGGAAAAGAGATGAGTTTGAGCCTGATAAATCCCAATGTTCTGGTGGGGTTATTTTTAGGCGGGATGCTGCCGTTTTTATTCTGCTCCCTGACTATGCGCGCGGTGGGCCGGGCAGCAGGAAAGATCGTGGTTGAGGTGAGGCGGCAATTTAAAGAGATCGCCGGGTTGATGCAGGGAAAGGCCAGGCCGGATTATGCCAAGTGCGTGACTATTGCCACGGCCGCCGCGCAAAAAGAAATGATCGCGCCATCCTTATTGGCCATAATTTCCCCTATCTTAGTCGGTTTATTGTTGGGTGTTGAGGCAGAGGCAGGGCTTTTGACCGGCGCTACGGTTACCGGTTTTGTCCTGGCGGTAATGATGGCCAACTCAGGCGGTGCCTGGGACAATGCCAAAAAATATATCGAAGAGGGCCATCACGGCGGTAAAGGTTCTGACGCGCATAAGGCAGGTGTCGTGGGGGACACTGTAGGCGACCCTTTTAAAGATACCTCAGGGCCGAGCCTGAACATCCTTATTAAATTAATGTCCATGGTTTCCATAGTTTTCGCTGCCTTCGTGATCAGAAATAGCTTATTTAAATAAATATGAAAGCAATAGCATTACTCTCCGGTGGATTGGATTCAACACTTGCGGCAAAACTGATCAAGGACCAGGGTATTGACGTGGTCGCCCTGCATTTTACCAGTCCGTTCTGCCTTTGCGATAAGCGTTCGCCGAAAAATATCAGATCGCATTCCGGCTGCCGTAATGAAGCACTGGAGGCGGCAAAGGTTCTGGGCCTGGAATTTAAGACGCTGGCCAAGGGCCAGGAAATACTAGAGATCATCAAAAAACCCAAGCATGGCTTTGGCTCGAATATGAACCCCTGCATTGACTGCCGTATACTGATGTTTAAAAAGGCCAAGGAGTTCATGCAGGAGTGCGGGGCGTCATTTATTTTTACCGGCGAGGTTCTTGGCCAGCGGCCGATGTCGCAGAAAAAAAATACGATGGATCTGATCGATAAGGAGGCGGGCCTAGAGGGTGAGGTCTTGCGGCCACTCAGTGCCAAAATTTTGCCGGAAACTCAGGCGGAGAAGAACGGCTGGGTCGACCGCGAAAAACTTTTGGATTTTTCCGGACGCACGCGCCGGCCCCAGATGGACCTGGCCGAAAATTATAATATCAAGGATTATCCCTGTGCTAGCGGCGGTTGCCTTTTGACCGAGCCGGAATTCGCCAAGCGGCTAAAGGACCTGTTAAAACACGCAGAGCTCACCTTAAATGAAGTCGAGCTTTTAAAAACCGGCCGGCATTTTCGTATCTCGGAATACGCCAAGTTAGTGGTGGGCAGGGACGAAAGAGAAAATGAGCGGCTCTCTAGCCTGAAAGCAAAAGAAGATTATTTACTTATGCCCAAAGAATTAAAAGGCCCGGCAAGCCTGCTCAGGGGCAAGGTCGAAGAAAAAGATTTGAGTTTGAGCGCGGAAATTACCGCGCATTACTGCGATAGGAACGGCCAGGCGCTGGTAAAGATAGCGTATTCCAGTGAAAGTTCTAACGGCGAAAAAGAAAGCGCGCCTATTGCAGTTGAGAAGCTTGAGTCTTTTAGAATTTAATGCATCTGCTTAAATTTATGATATAATCAGTAATTACCAAGATAAAAGGAGAAATAAAATGCGTGAAAAAGTTGAAAAGGCTCTAGAGAAGATCCGGCCCATGCTTGCAGCAGACGGCGGGAACGTGGAATTGGTCGATGTGAGCAGTGACGGTGTCGTGAAATTGAAGTTGACCGGTGCCTGCGGCTGCTGCCCGATGAGTTCGATGACCTTAAAGATGGGTATCGAGCGCATTTTAAAAAAGGAAGTGCCGGAAATAAAATCGGTAGAAGCAATATAATCAGTAAACCCTGAAAGTCAAGGAGGGTAGGTTATTTGCCCGTTAGAGAAAATAATGGTAAGGTGAACATTTCTCTAACGGGCTTTTTTTAAAGATAGATATGCCTAAACAAAAAATTCCCGTACAAGCCATTCCCCGCCTTTCGCTCTATTACCGCGTTTTATTAGGATATAAGACGAGCGAATTTATCCGCTCCTCGGAGCTGGCGCGCCTGACCGGATTTAGCGCGGCAGTGGTGCGCCGGGACCTGGCCTATTTCGGCCAGTTCGGTATTCCGGGCAGGGGTTATAATATCGCGCAATTAAAAGAAAGTATCTTGAAGATACTGGGCATAGATACCGAATGGAAGATCGCGCTGGTCGGCGTAGGGAACCTCGGCTCAGCGCTCATTTCTTATAAAGGGTTTACTAAACACGGCTTTAAGATCGTCTGTGGTTTCGATGTCAATCCGTCTAAGCTAAATAAAAAGAAGGCGGACGTGCCGATAAAGCATATGCGCGACCTGGCAAAATATGTCCGGGAAAAAGCCATAAAGATCGCCATCATCGCCGTACCCGCGCTTAATTGCCAGGAGGCAGTAGATAAATTAGTGAAGGCAGGCGTACGGGGAATCTTGAATTTTGCGCCTTTCCGGCCCAAGGCGCCGGCCGGCATAGAAGTGCTGAACGTTGACCTGTCCATTGAACTGGAAAAATTAGCTTATTTCCTGAACCAGGCAAAACAAAAATGAAATCCAAAACCACGAGCCTGATTATCAGCGGTTTTATTTTTTCGATCCTCGTTATTCCCGCTTTTTTCTTAAAACAGAGTATCTCCTTGCTTTTTGCCACAGTGCTTTGGGATGCGGTAGTCGGTGTTTTGGCTTATTTTATGCTCGCCCGCGGCCAGATCTCGAAATTCCGGGCCATACTTTTTGTGCTGCTGGCCTGGGCCTTCCTTTTCTTATTCAAGTTCAAACCCCTGCAGTTCCAGGATAGTTCCTATTGCCATATTGCTATTTCCAGTATCCTGCTTAATTTTGTGCACAACCAGTACCTGGCTATCACCGGCGGAAGGTGGGGTATCTTCGGGGTGTTGAGTTTGGGATTTTTGTGGCTGGTGCTGACTTTTATCCTGGGCCAGGCCTGGTGTTCCTGGGTCTGTTTTTACGGCGGGTTTGACGAAGGTTTTTCGCGCGTTCTTAAAAAACCGTTTTTAAAATTCAGGTTACCGGCTAAGTTGCGCGACTTCTCCATTGCCTTTGCGCTTTTCATCATTATTATTTCTTTTACCACGGCCATACCGATCTTCTGCGTCTGGGTCTGCCCTTTAAAGGCGACGACCGGGTTTTTCGATTCCGATATGCTCGTCCGGCACGTCCAGCTCACTTTATTCATTTTGATCACTGCGTTCTCCCTGGTTATTTTGCCGCTGGTGATCAAAAAACGCACCTTTTGTTCGTTCCTTTGCCCCTTTGGCGCATTCATCAGCGTCTTCGGCCAGATCAATCCTTTCCGCATCAGTATCGATACGCAAAAATGTACACAGTGTAAAGCCTGCATCGAGAAATGCCCGGTCTTTGCGATCAATGAAACAAACCTTACCCGCGGCTTGATCAGTAATTATTGTAACCGCTGCGGCGCCTGTATGGATATTTGCCCGGCCGAGGCGATCAGGATCACCTTTTTCGGCAAGGAGATCAGCCTGCCGCAAAATTTTCCCCTGGTTTTACGGGAAATTTTCGAAGTGAGGACGATCTTCATCGTTATCTGCCTGTTGATCTCGGGTGCAGTCTCCAATAGTTTTATGCCGCAGGCGTTGATCAAATTGGTCAAAATGATTATGGGAGGGCTCTAATGGAATTGATATTGGAAGGCTTGGTCCTGGGGTTAGCCACCGGCGGATATTGCCTGACCGCGTGCCTGCCGTTTATCGTGCCTTATATGCTGGCTGAAGCCAGGCCCGGCATAGCCGGGAATCTTAAGCTGCTCATTGAATTTTTATCAGGCAGGTTATTGGCTTATATTATTTTTGCGGTGGTGGTAAGTATCCTTGGCAGGACCTTACAGGGGGTTTATTTTTCTAAATTCCTTTCTGTGGCAATGATCATTACCGCATCTTTTATGCTGATGTACGCCTGGACAAAGAATTTTCCGGCATCGCGTTTTTGCACTTATGTGGCAGCCAGTAAATATTTAGCAAGGATGCCTTTTCTATTCGGATTTCTCATCGGCATCAATATCTGCCCGCCGTTTTTGATGGGGATGATCAAGCTGCTGGAATTAGGCAATGTTTTTAAGGGCGTAGTTTATTTCCTGGCTTTCTTTATCGGCACGTCGCTTTATATGCTGCCATTATTATCTTTGGCCTGGACGGTAAAAATAAAGCGCTTGCAGAATATCGGGAATTTGACGGCGTTTTTGGTGGGGGTGTGGTTTTTGGTGGCGGGAATTCTTACATTAGTGAGATGAATCCAGTGATGTTTTGTGCAGCAGCGGGGCCTGTCTTGGCCTAATTTTGCGGGAAGATTTCTTATGCAGGCAATGTGTGCCTTGGTTTGTTCCTCGCGGGGACGCTTGTCCCGCCCCAGCGAGGCGGGACTGCGCTCGGTTCTCGCCCCTCGCTCGTCCTCGGCTTCGCCTCGGACACCATGCCCGCTCGGGGCTCGAACGCCCCGCTCGGAATCAAACCAAGTCACCCATTGGAGCCAACTAATCGCCAGATGCATCTAGCTATATGAGAGGAAGATAATTGAAAGAATCAAATAAGGAAATAGAGAATATAGAAGCTTGGTTGGAAAGAATAAATAAAGAAATAATCTCTGTTTACCATCATTTAGACTTATATAAAAAACTTAGTAAAATTATTGAAAGCAATGATAAGCTAAAAAAGATGGATGGAGTTTTATTAAAATGGATGCAGAATGCCTTTACAGTAGATTTAGTAATTGGGATTTGTAGGATAATTGATACACATCATAAATCTGCCAGTTTAGTCAAATTTCTAGATAAACTAAAAAAGGAAACAGAGTATCTAAAAAGAGAAAGGTTCTTAAAGCTTTACAAAGAAGACTTGTATTTTGCTAATCGTGATTTCGATAATCTAGCAGGTAAGAATGAAATATCTTTTCCCGTTGAGAAAATTAATAGTGATATTAAGTGTATAACTGAAGAAGAGCCATTCAAGAAAATTAAGTCTTTCAGGGATCAATATATCGCTCATAGCGATAAAGAAAGAGAGATAATTCACCTTACATACTTAGAGTTATTTAATGCCTTCGAAATATTAGAGCGTATTTTAAACAAATATAATGTGTTTGTTCGCGCTGCTTCTTTTGCTCAGATTGAACCAATATTGGGCTATTGGCAAGAAGTTTTGACTATTCCTTGGATTGATAAGGAGACAAAAACCGTTTCAGGAAATCTTTAGTTATAAAATAGAGGAGGGTTAACGGGTGGTTGCTGAGACGGGGTAAGTCAGTAGACAGGGCCCGCGTATAAATTATGATTATATATAATTTAACTTTCATTTTTTACGGATTTTTGGCCATAGTTAGCCAGCTGATCATATTTCGTGAGCTGTCGATTGTGTTCTATGGCAATGAGCTTTTTATCGGCACGGCACTTTCCGCCTGGCTCTTTTGGGTTGGGGTAGGCAGCAGCAAAAAGTTTTTCTCACGTAACTTTCCGTATCTGTTGGTCTTAGCCGCAGTATTACTGCCCTTAGAAATTATTTCTATTCGTGTCGCCAAAAGTTTTTTTTATTTCGGCACGATATTAGGGCCGCTGCCGATGTTCGCCACCACCTTTATTAGCTTAAGCCTTTACTGTATTTTGTTGGGCAATATGTTCCCGCTGGCTTGTAGCTTAGCGAATGAAAAAGGGGAAAAGGCAGCCCTAAAAAAGGTATATTATCTGGAATGCCTGGGTAGTGTGCTGGGTGGAGCGCTTTTTACTTATCTCTTTGTCGGCCGGATCCCGGTATTTTATCTGGCAATTATTTTAAGCATGCTGACTTTGTTTATGGCCGTAGTTATGCTTTTAAAAAATAAAGCAAAGATCGGATTGCCGGTAGCCGTAGCGGTATTATGCGTGCTTATTTTTGCTTTTTTTGCCAAAAATATCCAAACCTCCAGCCGCAAAATAGAGTGGGGCAAGTTTAAGTTATTGGAAGAAACAGAATCGCGCTACGCTCATCTGGCCCTGGCCAGGATGGGCAGTTTAAAATTATTTTTTGAGAACGGCCTGCTTTCTGCGCAGTTCCCCCTGGCCACATTTTATGAAGAGGGTGTGCATTGGCCGATGCTTTTGAGCAGTGCGCCGAAGAATATCCTCGTCGTGGGGAATGCCGAAAGCGGGACGCTGCGCGAAGTATTCAAATATAGCATAGAACGGCTGGATTATGTGCAGCTGGATGAAAAAAGCACCGCATTGCTTAAGCCGTACCTGGAAAAAGAAGATGCCGCTGCCTTAAGCGACGCGCGCCTTTTTATCCATTATGCTGATGCGCGGTTCTGGCTGAAAAACCATCCCAGGCAATACGACGTAGTCATCTTAAATGTTCCTGAACCGGCGAATGCCCAGGCAAACCGGTTTTATACGCAGGAGTTTTACCAGGAATTAAAACAAAGGCTAAAGCCGGACGGGGTACTCGCTTTTAGCCTTCCTTCTGCGGCGGAATATTTGCGGCTTGATATCCAGGTCTTCAATACCTCAATATACAAGACATTAAGATCTGTTTTCGCTTCGGTGGATTTTGTGCCCGGAGATAACTTATTATTTTTGGCCGGCCCTGAACCGATAAATTTAAATGAGCAGCGGCTGGTAAAAAATTATGAGGAGAGGAAGATCCATAATCAATATGTCGTGCCGACGTATTTTCCGTATAAGTTGTCTTTGGAGCGCAGGCAATACATCCTGGAAAGGTTAGCAAGCAGGGACGAGCGGATCAACCGTGATACCAGCCCGATCGCCTATTATTATTTTTCAAAACTCTGGATCCAGAAATTTTCTACACCGAATTATTTTCTCCTGAACCTGTTGATGCTTGGCCTTTTCTGCTGGGGCCTGGTGCGGCTTTACAAAAGGAGAGGGCAATTCGTAAAATACCGCTATTATATCTTTATCTTTCTTTTCGGCTTTATGAGCATGTTATTGGAAATGGTCCTGATCCTGAGTTTCCAGGCATTCACCGGTTATATCTATTGGCAGATGGGTGCGCTTTTTGCCGCTTTTATGCTCGGCCTGGTTTTAGGCAGTATCTTGGTTAAGCCCGCAAAAGAAAAGGGGATAGCGATAGAGAAGAGGTATTTGAATGGTTTAGTTCTTATCTGCCTGATTTTTTCTCTGGGCCTGATGATCTTTTTGCCTTTTGCTGCGCAGCTGGCGTACCCGAAGCTATTGATAATTTTTCCGCTTTTATTGGTGCTCAGCGGTATGATCTTAGGCGCTAGTTTTCCTTTAAGCGGATATTTGGCCATGCAAGAAGAGCGCTTAGAAAAAGTCTCCGGCTTATTATACGCCGCTGACCTCTGGGGCGGGAGCGTAAGCGCTTTGCTTTCGGGTTTGTTGATCATTCCTCTCTGGGGATTTAAAGGAGCGATAATTCTTGCCCTGGGCTTGGAGTTGTTGGCGCTGCTGGCCGTAAATAAGGATTAAGCGATGGATGAAAAACCGAATTTTAAAATTTTGCTGATTCTGGTCTGCCTGCTGATCTTGGCAGTATTCCTTTCGTTGGGGATCTCCTGGATAAAACCGCCGCATACGCTGAATAAGATATTCAAGATAAATGAAAATTATATCCGGCCGGCCCGCTGGTGGCACAGTGCCTGCACTGGCGTGCAATGTTTCCTTTGCCCATTCAATTGTTATCTGCCCGAGGGAGAGCGCGGCCTTTGCCGGGTCAGGATGAATACAGGGAATAAACTTTACACTTTAGTCTATGCCCAGCCGGTGGCCGTGCACGTTGACCCGATCGAGAAAAAACCGGTTTATCATTTGCTTCCCGGCAGTTCTGTTTTTTCTATCGCTACCGTAGGCTGTAATTTGAGATGCACATTTTGCCAGAATTGGGAAATATCCCAGGCCTATCCGGAAACGGAAAAGGGCGGCATTTATACGCCGGAAGAAGTGGTCAGGGATGCGATTGCCGCCGGTTCAAAGTCCGTCGCCTATACTTATTCCGAGCCCACGGTATTTTATGAATATGTGCTGGATACCGCAAAGTTGGCCCGTGCCGCCGGGCTAAAGAATGTCCTGGTCAGCGCCGGATATATCAACCCCGCACCGTTAAAAGAACTGGTACAGTATTTTGACGTGGTAAAAATAGACCTCAAAGGTTTTAATGAAAAATTTTACAAAGAAGTGGTCGGCGGGAACTTAAGGTTTGTTTTGAATACACTGGTAGAATTAAAAAAAACCGGCGTATTCACCGAAGTGGTCAACCTGATCGTGCCGGGCTTAAACGACAATATGGATGAGATCCAAAAGATGTGCGCCTGGATCTATGTTCACCTCGGCCCGGATACCCCGCTTTTTTTCTCGCGTTTCACCCCGCAGTATAAACTGACCAACCTGCCGGAAACGCCCATCGAGACTCTGGAAAAAGCCAGGAGCCTGGCCATGGCTGCCGGCCTGCATTATGTTTATATCGGCAATGTCCCGGGCCATCCGGCTGAAAATACCTATTGCCCGCGCTGCAAGCGCGTTGTCGTGCGTAGGTACGGCTATCGGGTCTTGGAAGTGAACCTTAAGGACGGCTGCTGTATTTTTTGCGGCTACCCGATAGTGGGCATCTGGCAGTAAACCAGTCTTCTAAAAATTCCCTTTGAGATTCTATTTTTTGCGGTATAATACTTGCATTTAAGGAGTAACTAAATGGAGATATCTGTCCGCAGAAAATATGGTGTGACCATCCTGGACCTGGCCGGCCGCATAGACGTAGATTCGGCCATCCTCATCGAGACCGTGGGTTACCTTATCCATAACGGCGAGCTGGACCTGCTTTGCAATATGGAAGAGGTGGAATTCATCGATTATACCGGTATTTCGGTGATCGCCGTGGCTTACAAAGAAGTGGTGAATAACGGCGGCAGGATGAAGTTCGCGGGCGTTCCCTCGCATTTACGGGGCGTATTTTCCGTGTCGGGACTGGATAAAACCTTTGAGATATATCCCTCGGAAGAGCTGGGCCTGAATACCTTTAAGGAAGACCGGATCATCGAGAAGATAAAAAGAAAGCCTTTACGCCGCCGGTTTAAGCGGCTGCCGGTAAAGATCAAGGTGGAATATAAGCCGCAAGGCACAAAAGATTCGGAATACAGGGCCGGTGAAATATTGGACTTAAGCGCAGTAGGCGCTTATATCATGGGAGAAAGCAAACTTGCTCTGCATGATAACCTGGACCTGAAGATGTATCTTATTCCTAAGCCGGGAGAGATAGATATAGAGGCAACCGTAGTCTGGCTTTGCGACAAACAGATCCAGCCGCAATATTACCCCGGGATGGGCGTGGCGTTCTCTAATCTTACAAGCGCGACGCAGAAAAAGATCCTGGAGTTTATTGACCGTAACCTCGCCTTTTCGACCACCAACAACACTTAATTTATTTTTATAAAAGAAAGGAAACTAAGGACATGTCCATACATCACTTTGACGAAAAAAATTTCAAAAAAGAAATTTCTAGTTCTACTATGCCGGTCCTGGTGGATTTCTGGGCGGAGTGGTGCGGCCCCTGTAAGATGATCGCTCCGGCCTTAGAAGAGCTGGCCAAAGAGTACGAAGGGAAAATAAAATTCGCTAAAGTGAATATCGATGAGAGCCGCAAGATCGCCGCGGAATACGGTATTATGTCCATACCTACGCTCATGTTTTTTAAGAATGGCCAGGTACAGGAGCAGGTTGTGGGCGCGTTGAACAAGTCGCAGCTGAAGAAAAAAATAGAAAATAATTTATGAGTAAGCGCGTATTCATTGCCGCCACTAAGCAGAATGATGGGAAGACCACGATAGCACTGGGCCTGATCATCAATTTAAAGAAAAGGTTTAAAAACATCGGTTTTATCAAGCCGATCGGCCAGAGATACCTGCAGGAAGACGGCCAGAAGATAGACGAAGATTCATTGCTCATCGAAAAGACCGCCGGCGCGCACGGCATAAGGTATGGGATCAAGGATATGAGCCCGGTGGCTGTAGAAAAGGGTTTCACCGAGAATTATATCCAGAAGCAGAATAAAAAAGAGATCTCCAACCACATCAAGGAATCTTTCAAGCGCATCAAGCATAAGCAGGATATGGTGATCATCGAGGGCACCGGGCATGCCGGAGTGGGTTCGGTTTTTGATCATTCCAATGCTTACGTGGCAAAATTACTGGGCTCGAAGGTGATCATTATTTCTTCCGGTGGAGTGGGCCGGCCGATCGATGAAATTATGCTCAACAAAGCGCTCTTTGAACGCGAAGGGGTGAAGCTCGCCGGTGTCATCGTAAACAAGGTGTTGCCGGAGAAATACGATAAGATAAGCAAGCTGGTCAGGCGCGGCTTAGAAAGAAAAGGGGTTGATGTCCTGGGGGTTATTCCGTATTATCCCGAACTTTCCTATCCGACCATCAGGCAGATCTTAGAAGAGACGAGCTTAAAACTTCTCTCGGCCCAGGGGTCTTTGAATAATAGTGTCTCCCGGATACTCGTGGGCGCGATGCAGGCAAATGACGCCGCCAAATATTTTAAGGACCGTTGCCTTTTGATCACCCCCGGCGACCGCGAAGATATTTTGAGCCTGGCACTCCAGGCGCATCGGGATGACTTAAGGATCTCCGGCGTTATCATCACGGGGAATTTTACTCCCCAGAAAGAGACCATCGAGGCGTTTGATAAGAAAAATATTCCGCTTTTATTTTCTAAAGAGGATACTTACGCCGTGGTTTCTGAAATGCACGACCTGATCGTTAAGATGCAGCCCCAGGACAAAGAAAAAATAGATCTGGCAGTAAAATTGGTCGAGAACCACGTAAATATCGATAAACTTTTAAAAAAAATCAAATAAGCGAGGGCATTAATTTATGAATACGGTCGAGAGGATACACCTGAAGGCAAAAAGGGAATTAAAGACCATCGTCCTGCCGGAGTCAGAAGACCGGCGCATACTGGAAGCGGCAGAGATCATCAGGAAGAAAGGCCTGGCTAAGGTGGTTGTGCTGGATAAGGATAAAATTGACGCCAAGCTCAAAGAGAAATATATCCAACAGTATTATGAACTGCGTAAGGCCAAAGGTATCACCCTGGATGAGGTGCGTAAGATCTTCGAGGATTCGCTTTTTTACGCGGCAATGATGACGCGTGATGGGCTGGTAGATGGTTTTGTCGCCGGATCCGCGCACACTACTGCAGATGTGGTCCGCGCGGCTTTACATTGCCTGGGGGTGGACGATGAGATCGGCACGGTATCCAGTTGTTTTATCATGGAAGTGCCGGATTGTAGTTACGGGGACAGGGGGACTTTTGTTTATGCTGATTGCGGGATCATCCCTGATCCTTCACCGTCACAATTGGCCAAGATAGCTATTTCCGCCGCGCAATTGGCCCAGAAGGTCCTGGAGATCACCCCGCGGGTGGCCCTTTTGAGTTATTCGACCAAAGGCTCAGCCAGGGGTGAGCTGATCGATAAGGTCAGGCAGGCCCTGACATTGGCGCGCGAGGCAAAACCGGATCTATTGATCGACGGAGAACTCCAGGCTGATGCAGCGATCGTCCCGGAGGTATCCGAGATAAAATGCGTGGACAGCCCTTTAAAGGGCAATGCCAATGTGCTGATCTTCCCGAACTTAGAAGCCGGCAACATCTGTTATAAACTTACCCAGCGCCTGGCCCGCGCCAGCGCCATCGGCCCTTTGATCGTCGGTTTAAATAAACCATGCAGCGACCTTTCCCGCGGATGCGGGGTGGATGAGATCGTCAATTGTGTGGCAGTGACCGCGATCAGGGCGCAGAGCAAATAATATGCATATCCTGGTTATCAATAGCGGCAGTTCTTCCATAAAATACAAACTTTTCAGCATGCCCGATGAAAAACTGATCTCTAAGGGGCTCATCGAGCATATCGGCGAAAAGGGCTCTAAAATAAAAGACCATTATCAGGGCCTGAAATCGATCCTGGATAAAATAAACAATGTTTCCTGCGTGGGCCACCGCGTGGTGCATGGCTGCGAAAAATTCAGAAAACCCATCCTGATAAATACCGCGGTGCTTAGGGATATAAAAGATTGTGCCGGCCTTGCGCCTTTGCATAATCCGGCCAACCTGATGGGCATCCTGGCCTGTAAAAAACTTCTTCCCGGCACTCCGCAGGTGGCGGTGTTCGACACCGCATTTTACCAGACCTTAAAAGATTACGTTTATACCTACGGCCTGCCTTACGAATATTACAAAAATCTGGGAGTAAGGAAATACGGTTTCCACGGCACCAGCCATGAATATGTGGCGCGCACTGCCAGCCGTAAACTAAAAAAACCGTTCAATAAATTAAAAATTATTACCTGCCACCTGGGGAACGGCTGTAGTATCACCGCCACGAAATTCGGTGAGTCGGTGGATACAAGCATGGGTTTTACTCCTTTAGAGGGCCTGGTGATGGGCACGCGCTCCGGCGACGTCGATCCGGCGGCAATATTTTACGTGATGCGTAAGCTCAAATTAAATCTTGATCAAATGGAACATATCCTGAATAAAAAAAGCGGCCTTTTGGGCATTTCCGGGATAGGCAATGATATGCGCCTGATCGAGCGCGCGGCAAGAAAGAAAAACAAACGCGCCAGGCTCGCTTTAGAAATATTCGTCTATCGTATCAAGAAATATATCGGCGCCTATACCGCGGTAATGGGCGGATTAGACGTGCTGGTTTTTACCGCGGGCATCGGAGAGAACCAGGCGGATATACGCAGGGCAGTTACTAAAAACCTGTTCTCTCATTTTAAAAAACAACCCAAAGTTCTGGTTATACCGACAAACGAAGAACTGATGATCGCCCGGCAATCGTACGAAATCACAAAATAAAATAAGCGAGGTGTCCAAAATGTTACGTACAATCTTAAAATCGAAGATCCATAGGGCCAGAATTACCGGTGTCCACCTGCACTATGAAGGCAGCCTCCTGATCGATGAGGCACTTTTAGAAAAAGCGGATATTATCCCGGGTGAAAAAATAGAGGTGTTTAATTTAAATAACGGCTCACGTTTCGAAACTTACGCTATCAAAGGTAAAAAAGGCTCAGGTGAGGTCTGCCTGCACGGCCCGGCAGCACGCTGGGGCTATGTGGGGGATGAAATAATCATCGTCTGCTACGCGCTGATCGAAGAAGAAAAGGCCAGGCAATTAAGCCCGAAGATCGTACACGTAGACGAAAAGAACCAGATGAAAGGTTAGGGTCCATTATGAAGAAATGCCCCAACCAAAAAGAAAATCTCAAAAATTGTACCTGTAGTTATTATCCCTGTGACCGCAAGGGTTGCTGCTGCGAATGCGTGGCGTTCCATCGTAGCGTCAGCCAGGTCCCCGGATGTTTTTTCCCTCCGGAAAAAGAAAAAACCTATGACCGGTCCGTCACTTGTTTTGTGTCCTGCTTCAAATGAAAAAATTCCCCGTAGTCTTTAAACAGGAAATTCCTGCGCAGGAGACATTTACAAAATTAAATTTTTTTAAACAACTCAAAATAAATACCGTATGTGCGAGTGCCCATTGCCCTAATTTAAGCCGCTGTTTCAAGGCAGGGTGCGCTACATTCATGCTTTTGGGGGATACCTGCACGCGTAACTGCTTTTTCTGCGCGGTAAAAAAAGGCCTCAAGCCTGATCCGGTAGACCCGGCTGAAGTGTGGCGCATTCTAGAGGCAGCGAAGGGCTTAAGGTTAAAATATATCGTGATCACTTCTGTTACGCGCGATGACCTCGAAGACGGCGGTGCGGGGCACTTTGCCGGGACCGTAGAGATCTTACGCAGTAACATACCCGAAGCAAAAATCGAATTACTTGTTCCGGATTTTCAGGGTAATGATAATGCTTTGGAAAAAGTAATCCGTTCTTCGCCCGATGTCCTGGCCCATAATCTGGAAACGGTTCCGCGCCTTTATCCGCAAGTTCGTCCGGGGGCCAAGTATGCAGTTTCTTTAAAAATTCTTGAGCATACTAAAAGGCTGGCGCCGAACATGCTTACCAAATCTTCATTAATGCTGGGGATGGGTGAGAAAGAAGAGGAAGTGATCGAGGCCTTTAAATGTCTTGCTCGCGCCGGCTGCGACATTTTAACGCTGGGCCAGTATTTAAGCCCATCGCCAAAGCATTATCCGTTAAAGGAATTTATCACCAGCGAGCAGTTTGAATATTATCGTAGTGTTGCTTTGGCCCTGGGCCTAAGATCTGTCTTGGCCGGGCCGTTAGTGCGCAGTTCCTATAAGGCGGAAGAAATATATTTAGAAATAGAAGGTAGGGGTAAGCCATGTACGATCTGATCATTATTGGTGCCGGGCCTGCGGGCCTCACCGCAGGTTTATACGCAGCCAGGTTCGGGATGCATACTTTGATCCTCGAGAAAAATTTTGTCGGCGGCCAGATCATTCTTTCTCCCACAATAGAAAATTTTCCCGGTTTTCCCGGCGGCATTAAGACGGGCGTTTTAATCGAGAAGATGCAAAAGCAGGTAGAAGACCTGGGTGTAAAAATATCGCTCTCGGAAGTGCTGAAAATAGAATCCGGCCGGGATGCCAGGAAGGTCTTTACCCAGGACGAAACACTAGAGGCGAGGACAGTGCTTATTGCCAGTGGCGCCTATCCTAAAAAACTGGGCGTAGCAGGAGAAGATAAGTTCATCGGCCGCGGTGTTTCTTATTGCGGGACCTGCGACGGGCCGTTATTCAAGGATAAAGAAATATGCGTAGTGGGTGGAGGGGACCGGGCGCTGGAAGAAGCGATATTTTTAACCACCTATGCAAAAAAAGTCAATCTTATCCATCGCCGCGAAGAATTCCGCGGTTCGGATATCCTGAAAAAAGAGGTGGGGCGCAATAAAAAGATAAATATAATCCTGGAAAGCGTGGTCGAAGAGATCTTAGGTGAAAAAAAAGTTTCCGGGGTAAAAATAAAGAATATAAAAGACAACAGGACTACGCAGGTTGGCTGCGAGGGCGTTTTTATCTTCGCCGGCATTCATCCGAATACGGATTTCCTGAAAAGTTTATTGCAATTGGATAAGGACGGATTTATAATTACAGACCAAGAAATGAATTCGTCCGTAAAAGGCATATTTGCCGCGGGAGATTGCCGGCACTCGCCCTTATGGCAGGTGGTTACTGCCTGCAGCGACGGAGCGATCGCCGCACACAGCGCGCATCGTTTCATTGCGCCGTACCGGTAGATAAAGATTATGATAAAATTAACGATGCAGCACAAAAAATTAAAAGACTGGGTGAACAAAATGGCCCAGATGTGCGAGCCGGAGAAAATAGTCTGGATAGACGGCTCGGACATCCAGAAAAAACAGCTGGAACAAGAGGCTATGTCCGGCGGAGAGGTCATTCAGCTTAACCAGGAAAAACTTCCCGGTTGCTTCCTGCACCGTACGGCCAAAGACGATGTCGCCCGTACCGAGCACCTTACTTTTATCTGCACCAGAAAAAAACACGACGCAGGACCTACCAATAACTGGATGAGCCCGCGGCTGGCCTACAAAAAGGCTGCAACTATTTTTAAAGGCGCAATGAAAGGCAGGACGATGTATGTCATTCCTTTCTCCATGGGGCCGGTAGGTTCTACCTTTGCTAAGGTCGGCGTAGAGATCACCGATTCCATATACGTGGTCCTGAATATGCTGATCATGACCCGTGTGGGCGAGGCCGTCCTGAGACATTTGGGTAAGGACGGAGAATTTACCAAGTGCCTGCACTCTAAGGCCGAGCTGGATATTAATAAAAGATTGATCCTGCATTTTCCCGAAGACAACACTATTTGGAGTGTGGGTTCTGGTTATGGCGGGAACGTGCTTCTGGGCAAAAAATGCCTGTCTTTAAGGATCGCCAGTTTCATCGCCCGCAAAGAACGTTGGCTGGCCGAGCACATGTTGATCATGGGCATAGAAGACCCTAACGGTCGTATCGGCTATATTGCCGCGGCATTTCCCTCAGCCTGCGGAAAGACAAATCTTGCCATGCTGGTTCCGCCCGAGGGGCTGAAAGTAAAAAATTACCGTATCTGGACCGTGGGAGATGATATTGCCTGGATGCGCATTGATTCTGACGGCTCGCTTTGGGCGATCAATCCGGAAACCGGATTTTTTGGGGTGGCGCCCGGCACGAATTCCAAGACCAACCCCAATATGGTCGCTACGATCAAGAAAAATACCATTTATACCAACGTCCTTTTAAAACCCGACGGCACGGTCTGGTGGGAAGGCGC
The DNA here is from genome assembly GCA_028717645.1 of Candidatus Omnitrophota bacterium. Taxonomy (GTDB): domain Bacteria; phylum Omnitrophota; class Gorgyraeia; order Gygaellales; family JAMWDD01; genus JAQUNK01. Next base: position 14,159 of record JAQUNK010000004.1, on the reverse strand, counting down.
GGATGGGGATGTTCCTGCGGAAGGCATCGATTGGCAGGGCAGGCCCTGGAAGCCGGGGATGGCTGACGCCAATGGTGTGCCGGTCAAAGCCGCGCATGCAAACAGCCGTTTTACCGCGCCCGTTGTTAATTGCCCTTCGGCATCTTATCGCCTGGAACAGCATCATGGCGTGCCGATCTCGGCGATTATTTTCGGCGGCCGCCGGCAGCACTTGGCCCCGCTGGTCTACGAATCTTTTAACTGGCAGCACGGCGTATTTGTGGGCGCGACCATGGCCTCGGAGCTTACTGCTGCGCAGGTAGGAAAATTGGGCCAGGTACGCCGCGACCCTATGGCCATGTTGCCGTTCTGTGGTTATAACATGGCGGATTATTTCAGGCACTGGTTGACAATGGGGAAGAGTATGGTCAACCCGCCGAAGATATTCCATGTGAATTGGTTCCGCTGCGATGAGAACGGAAAATTCCTCTGGCCGGGATTCGGGGAAAATTTAAGGGTACTGGAGTGGATCTTACAGCGTTGCGCCGGCCGGGTGAGGGCGAAAGAGACACCCATCGGTTACGTTCCTTTTTATTCCGACCTCGATATGACCGGTTTAAACCTGGGCGAGGCGGCCCTGGATGAGCTTTTTGCCATTGAGAAAAAAGGCTGGCTGGAAGAGTTGAAAGGGATAAAGGCCTTCTTTAACCAATTTAAAAAAGACCTGCCTGAAGAACTATGGCAGGAATACGAAGCGCTATGTGCGCGGTTTAAAACATAAGCTAAAATAAATTGAAAAAAATCCTTACTATAGCCTTGAGAATCAGCATCAGTATCGCGTTGCTGATTTTTTTATTCTACGAGCTGGGTACGCCCAAACTTTTCGCGACGCTAAAAAATGCCGATGTGATATTGGCGTTTGTGGCGTTCCTGCTTTTATTCGGTACCTATGTCCTGGCGTTCTACCGCTGGGAGATGCTTATCGAGGGTGCTGACGTACATATTTCCCGCAAAAGGATCGTCAGCTCTTTCTGCGGCGGGATATTCTCCAACCTTTTCCTGCCTTCTAGTATCGGCGGAGATTTTATGCGTAGCGTTGACCTCACCCGCCATACCGCTAAGCCAAAAGAGATCATCGCCACGGTGTTCTTAGACAGGTTAAGCGGCTATGTCGCATTGGTCATCCTGGTCCTGCTGGCACTTTTAGCGGGGCACAATTTAAAACTGGATAAAAGTATTTATCTTACTGTTATTATACTCGTTGTTTTGCTGGTAGCAATTATCCTGGTGGTCTTTAACAGCTACCTTTACGGCAAAACTAAGGCCCTCCTGAACCTGCCTTTTGAAAGTAAGATCAAAGAGATGATTTTGGGCCTGCATCATGAGATATATATATTCAGGCACAAGAGAAAAATATTGCTGAAAAATATTTTATGTTCTTTAATGCTGCAGGGCGGGCAATTCGTGGTTTCTTATATCATTGCCCGTGCACTGGGGATCAATATTAAGCCGGTATACTTTTTTATTTTTATTCCGATAGTAAGCGCAGTAACTATGCTACCGATCTCGATAGGTGGTTTAGGTTTACGCGACGCTGCGACAGTAGTATTATTCGCCAAAGTGGGTTTAAGCAAGGACCTTGCCTTCGCCATGAGCCTGGTCAATGATTTTTTTGTCTTTGCCATCGGTATCATCGGAGGCCTGATCTATGTCTCTACACTACATTATCGACGGGTACAACATCATTAAGCACCCGAAATTTGTACGCCATCCCAAAAAATTAGAAGAGGGCCGTAATGCCCTCGTCCGGCTTATAGCCGATAAAAAGCTCTGCGGCAGCCCCAAAAATAAGGCAACCATAGTTTTTGACGGCGCCAATGATGTTTTTGCCCCGCGCCTCGCCGGGCCATGCGAGATAATTTTTACCAAAAACGAATCGGCTGATGAAAAAATAAAGAAGCTTGTGGCCGCAGAGAAGAATCCCAGGCAGGTTGTGGTAGTTTCCGATGATAAAGAAATAATTTTTTTCATCCGTTCTCTGGGCGCGTCACCTTTAGGTGTCAGCGAGTTCCTGGGCGAGAAAGAAAAAAGTCCGCCTAGGCCAAGGCAAGAGGTAACCGAGAGAAAATTGACCTATAGTGAAGCGGCAAAGATCAATGAAGAATTGAAAAAGATCTGGTTAAATTAAATTATGCCCGGAATAAAACAGAGGTCCACAGAGTCCATAAAATTTCTTGGCACGGCAGGCGCGCGTTTCGTCATGATAAAACAGTTGCGTGCCTCGGGCGGCCTATGGATCTCGGCCAGAGGGAAAAACATTTTGGTTGATCCCGGCCCGGGAAGTATCGTGCGTTGCGCGGCTAGCCGGCCGAAGATGGACCCCTCAAAACTCGATGCCATCATTTTGACACACCGCCATCTTGATCACGCCAATGATATCAATGTGATGATCGAGGCGATGACCGAGGGCGGATTCAAAAAGAGAGGTACGGTATTCTGCCCCAAGGATGCGCTGGAAGAAGATCCGATTATTTTAAAACATGTGCATGCCTTCCCCGAAAAATTCGAGATATTAAAAGAGAACAGTAAATATAGCGTAGGGGATTTTGAATTTGAAACAGGCCTGCGGCACATCCATCCCTGCGAAACTTACGGCCTTAAATTCAAGATCAAAGACACGAGCGTTTCTTTGATCGCGGATACAAAATATTTTCCGGAACTCGCTGATTGCTATAAAACGGATATCCTTATTCTCTGCGTGGTATTTTTCGAGCCCCGGCCCGGCATAGACCATTTGTGCCTGTCCGATGCAGAAGAGCTGATCGCAAAGATCAGGCCCAGGCAGGCCGTATTGACGCATTTTGGCATGACTATGCTTAAGGCAAAACCGCATATCCAGGCAGAAAAATTAAAAGAAAGGCTGGGTATCGATGTGATTGCGGCATACGACGGGATGACGCTAGAATTTTAACGCAATTAATTAAACATTCTCTTGACATAAGTTTAACATTATGATAAAGTTAGGTTAATAAATGCCTGTCTAAAACGATGGGCTTATACCACAGGAGGTGGAGAATGGGTTGGAATAGCGTGCTTGTTGAACCGGTAAAAGCATTGCTGGGACAAGTGGGTAATTTTATTTCTCGCTTGGCATTCGTCATCTTGATACTTATTGTTGGTTGGCTCATCGCCAGGTTCATTAAGTATCTTATCATAAGGCTATTAAAGCTTATAACGTTGGATGAACTCGCGGACAAAGCCAAAATAAACGAGGTGATCCAAAAGGGCGGTATAAGCTATACGCTTTCGGAATTGATCGGCATAGGCTGCTATTGGATCGTAATTTTGATCACTTTGGTCCTGGTGGTAAATGCGCTCGGGTTAAGCACCGCCGCAGATCTATTGAACAGGATAGTGCTTTATATACCTAATGTTATTGCTGCGGTATTTATCCTGGTTCTAGGTTTATTTTCGGCTACCTTATTGAGCAATTTAGTGCAGACCGTAGCGGCAAACGCCGGCATTGCACAGGCAAGGCTCTTAGGTAAAGTTTCCGAAGTCATCACGGTGGTTTTCGCGATAATCATAGCGCTTGAACAGTTGCAGATAACAGGCATTCTGATTATCGAACGTATTATCCTTATCCTCTTGGCATCGATGGGCCTGGCAGTGGCTTTGGCCTTTGGCTTAGGTTGCAAAGAGATCGCCGGAAAATACGTGCACGACCTGATTGAAAGAGTAAAGTCAAAGAAATAACTTAAAGACAAATGAGACCCCGCACCCAGTGATCTGGGTGCGGGGTTTTTTATGGAAGAAGACCTGCAAATAAAAGCAAAAAGATATTCCAGAGAAAAATATATCCTGGCCGCCGCCGGTATATTCTATTCTGTGCTATTGCTGGCTTGGTTCCAATTTTACGGCGGATCAAAATTTCTCGCTATGAGATTGGCCGAGGCGGTAAAGGGGCAGTATATCCTGGTCGGCCTCTATGTCTTTATCCTGGTTATCGGCTACGCCTTACTTAATTCCGTGCTTAATTTTTACCGTTCATTTTTGTTAGAGCATAAATTCGGTCTTTCCACACAAAATTTCAAAGGCTGGCTTGCGGATTTTCTAAAAGGATTGATTATTTCCTGCGTGATTTTCCTGGTATTAACGCAGGCGTTTTATTTTCTCTTGGCCAGGTTCCCACTTACCTGGTGGCTGGTAGTTGCCGGTTTCTGGATATTGTTCAGCGTTATTTTGGCTAGGCTGACACCAACCCTGCTCATACCTTTATTTTTTAAATATAAAACGCTGGGAGATGAAACCTTGAAAGCCCGCATTATGAAACTGGCGGGCAATATGCAGGTAAAGGTATTGGATGTTTTTGAAATAGATTTTAGCAAAAAGACCACCAAGGCCAACGCCGCATTTGTGGGCGTCGGCAGGACCAAGAGGGTGATTTTGACAGATACCTTAAAAAATAAATACAGTTATGATGAAATAGAGGTCATCTTAGCGCATGAATTCGCCCATTACCGCCTAAAACATCTTCTGAAACTGATCCTGATAAATTCTTTTTTTACCCTCGCCATGCTTTATTTTATTTTTAAATCGAGCGGGTATGTCTTTGATTTTTTTAGTTTAGGTAGTTTAAGCGACATCGCAAACCTGCCTATAGTTTTGTTATACATGATAATTTTTAACACCGTAGTGAGCCCGTGGGCCAATGCGATCTCGCGTAAATTCGAGAAAGATGCGGATAGGCTATCCCTGGAATTTACAGGCATGAGAACGGCGTTCATTTCGGTGATGAACAAACTCGCAGAGCAGAACCTGGCGGATATCTCTCCCAATAAATGGGTAAAGTGGTTTTTCTTTGACCATCCGCCGATAAATGAACGTATTGAAATGGCTAAAGGAAAAAATGCTGAGTAAAAAGATATCGAGGACGCTGGGGCAAAAAGAATTTATTCATATCGCTACTTCCAATCCGGAATGCAGGCCTAACGCAGCACCGAAATTCTTATTAAGATTTGAGAATAATTTTATCTATCTGGTCGATTATACGATCAGCCGGACATGGAAAAATTTGAAGATCAATCCCAGGGCTTCATTATCGGTAATGGATACGGATACGCTCTTGGGCTATCAGATAAACGGCAAGGTCGAGATAATCGAGAGAGGCGCGGCCTATAGAATTTTGCTCAAAGAATTTAAGGCGAAAGGCATCAGCCTTTCTGCCCAGCGGATCGTAGAGGGGCTTCGCCGCGAAAAGACCCATAAGAGTTTTGAAGCTGCCCTGCCTGAGAAGGTCGTATTCTTTAAACTAAAAATAGAAGAGGTTGTAGAGATCGGGACGCACGGCGGAATAAAAAGAGAAAAATTGTAAAGACAATTTTCCGGAGATTCCGTTTAAAAAACACCTCAGAAGCATAAGATCCCGTTTCAGCGAGCTTACGGATTTTTTTACCGGAAGGCGCGGGGATGATAACTGGAAAACTGCTTTTCGCCAGATCGAAGGCCGGTACCGGGCGCTGGTTGAGATGTCTCCTGAAGCGGTCTTTGTCAACATTGGGAATAAGATCGTTTTTGTGAACCAGGCGGCGGTCAGGCTATTCGGAGCACGTAATAAAAAAGAACTCTTAGGAATTTCCCCGTTTGAACTCTTCCATCCTGATTACCATCCACGCATGCGCGAAAGAAAAAGACAGCTTTTGGCTGGAAAAGCGGTTCCTTTGGCGGAGGCCAGGGCGCTACGCTTAGACGGAACAGTGGTTGAAGTAGAAGTCGCGGCCTCTGTTTTTATGGATAGAAACAGGCGCGTGATCCAGGTGCTGGTGCGTGATATCACCGAGCGTAAAGAAATAGAAGAGGTCTTTGCCAGGCAAAGCGCGCAGCTGGAGACGATCTTCGATTCTGTTCCGGCAATGATTTTTTATAAAGATAAGAAGAACCGCTTATTAAGGGTAAATAGATCCTTTGCCGATACGATGGGGGTTCCTAAACAGGAGCTGGAAAGTAAATCCTTGTTCGATCTTTACCCCAAAGAACAAGCCCAGGCTTATTGGAGGGATGACCTGGAAGTAATATCAAGCGGGAAGCCGAAAATCAATATCATAGAAAGTATGGAGACAAAAAAAGGCAATGTCTGGCTGGAAACGAACAAGATCCCTCATCGCGATCTGCACGGCAATATCATCGGCGTCATCGGTTTTGCCATCGATATCACTGCGCGCAAGGAATCAGAGGCCATCATCAAAAACAGTTTGCAGCGATTTACGCTCCTGGCCCAGACTGCGGATGAATTGTTGCGTAGCCCGGACGCCCAGAAGATAATAGATTCGTTGTGTAAAAAAGTATTGGAATATTTGGATTGCCAGGTTTTTTTCAATTTTCTGATAGATGAAAAGGCAGGGTTATTACGCCTCAATGCTTATAGTGGTATTACTCCTGAAGAAGCGGCTAAATTAGAATGGCTTGATCACGGAAATTATATTTGCGGGAGCGTTATTCGTAGCGGCCAGCCCATACTTGCAGAGTACATTCTAGAAACAGGTAATCCGCTTGCCGGATCGCTCGGGTCTTATGCTATTAAGGCTTATGCTTGTTATCCCCTGTTGGCCAGCGGCGAAAAAATCATCGGCACACTTTCTTTTGGTACGCGCACCCGCGATACTTTTAGCGAAAACGACCTTTCGCTGATGAAAGCGGTAGCAAATCAGGTAGCAGTAGCGATAAATCGCGTAAACAGCGAAAAGGCGCTGCAAAAATCATATGCCGAACTAGAGAGGCGCGTCGAGCAGCGCACGAAAGAGCTGGCAGACGAACGCCAGCGGCTTTATGCGGTCCTGGAAGCCTTGCCGGTTTATGTCATCCTCCTGACACCCGATTATCATGTTTCTTTTGCCAACAAGTTCTTTCGTGAGCGTTTTGGCGATGACCGCGGCAGGCCTTGTTTCGAATATTTGTTCAAACGCGATAAGCCTTGCGAAAATTGCCAGTCTTATAATGTCCTGAAGACAAAAGAGCCGTTACACTGGGAATGGACCGGGCCGGACGGCCGCAATTACGATATTTACGATTTTCCTTTCAAGGAAACGGACGGTTCTTTACACATCATGGAGATGGGTATTGATATTACCGAACATAGGCGCGCCGAAGAAGCGCTTTTTACCGCAGAAATGGAAGTAGAACGGGCGAAGCGGCTTTCCGACATCGGTACCTTAGCTGCTACTGTGGCGCATGAATTACGCAATCCGCTGGCGACAATGAATATGGCGGTAAACAATATCAGGCGTAAAATGCAGAATAATCTGTTGAATACTCACTTGAGCAATATAGAAAATAAAATATCAGAGAGCGAGCAGATCATAAACAATTTGTTATTTTATTCCCGCTTAAGGCCGCCTCACTTGGAAGGCGTAGATATCTATGGGATACTTCAGGAATGTGCCGCGGCAGTGCAAAGCCAATCTAAGAAAAAATTTTCGCTCAATGTGGACCTTAACCCCTCAAGAGGTGTTTCTATAGAAGCCGACCCGCTGCAAATTAAAGAGGTATTTAATAATATACTGGATAACGCCTATGATGCGATATTAGACGGCGAAGGCCGGATAGAGGTTGCGGCCAGAGATAAAGGGAATGCTGTTGAAATTATGGTCGAAGATAACGGCGCGGGAATCACAAAAAAAGATTTGGATAAAGTGTTCAACCCTTTTTTTACCACCAAAGCCAAAGGCACCGGCCTCGGCTTACCGGTTTGTCGACAAATAATCGAAATGCATGCCGGCACGATCAGCCTGGAAAGCAAAGAAGGTAAAGGTACGCGCGCGGTGATTACATTGCCCAAAAAAAGGCGCAGATGTCAGGTAAACGAGTCTTGATTATCGAAAAAATACTGGAATAAGAAAACGCCTGTGATATGTCGAAAGCATTATCGCCAAGCTTTTTAATGCCCAAGAGTTGTTAGAGAAACTGAAATAATGCTTTTTGCAGGATAAAATAATAAGGGATCTAAATAGTTTGACATTTAAGGCCTATGTGTTATATTAAATGTATGTATTTTTATATGGCGCCTTAAAAAATAAGGCGCCATTATCTTTTATAAAAAGGCAAGGAAGCCAAGAAAGGCAAGGAAGCCATGAACGGGAAATTGGGTTTTGATAACGATAAATACCTGAAGGAACAAACCGCCGCTATTTTGGACAGGGTAAAAAAATGCGGTAATAAACTTTATTTGGAGTTCGGAGGCAAGCTTTGTTTTGATTACCATGCCGCCAGGGTCCTGCCTGGCTATGACCCGAATGTAAAGATAAGGCTATTGCAGCAGCTTAAGGATAAGCTGGATATCGTGCTTTGTATTTACGCCGGCGATATAGAAAAGGGAAGGGTGCGCGGAGATTTCGGCATTACTTACGACGCCGCCACGTTTAAATTAATCGATGATTTAAGGAAGTGGGGCCTGGATATTTTGGCCGTAGTGATCACGCGCTTCACGGGACAATCCGCAGCGGCTATCTTTAAGAATAAGCTCGAGCACCGCGGCGTAAAAGTATATTTGCATTATCCCATAGAAGGCTATCCTTCTAACGTTGACCAGATCGTCAGCGACTCGGGTTTCGGTAAGAACGATTATATCGAGACCAAGAACCCGATCGTGGTGGTCACAGCCCCCGGCCCGGGTAGCGGAAAACTAGCGACTTGCCTTTCTCAATTGTATCAGGAGCACCGGCGCGGCAAGAATGTCGGCTACGCCAAATTCGAGACCTTCCCTATCTGGAGCATCCCGCTTAAACATCCGGTTAATGTGGCGTATGAAGCGGCCACTGCGGATATTCAGGATTTTAACCTGGTTGACCCGTTCCATCTGAATAAATACAAAGAGACGGCCATTAATTACAACCGCGACGTAGAAAGTTTTCCTATCCTGAAACTCGTCCTCAACAAGATCTTCGAAAAGAACGTGGACCTGCCGATGTATAATTCGCCCACGGATATGGGCGTTAACCGCGCAGGCTTCGGGATCGTGGACGATAAGGTCGTCCAGGAAGCGGCCAAGCAGGAACTGATCCGCAGGTATTTTCGTTACAATACGGAATATGTCCTGGGAATAGAAAGAAAAGAAACAGTGGACAGGGTCCTGATGCTGATGGAAGAACTGGGCGTAAAATTGACCGACAGGCAGGTGGTAGAGGTGGCCAGGAACACCGCCCTGGAGGCCGAGGCCAAAGGAAAGGGGCATGCCGGAATATATTGCGGCGCGGCCATCGAGCTAAAAGACGGACGTATCATCACAGGGAAGAACTCCGGCCTGATGCACGCCGCTTCAAGCCTGATCCTGAATGCGATCAAGGTCCTTGCGCATATTCCCGACGAGATACTTTTACTCTCGCCGAACGTGATCAGCCAGATAGCCAAACTGAAAGAAGGTATTTTAAACACCGAGTCCGAAAGCCTGGACCTGGAAGAGACCCTTATTGCGCTTTCTATCAGCGCTGCGACCAATCATACGGTAGAATTGGCGATGAAGAAACTGAAGGACTTAAATTCCTGCGAAGTGCATATGACCCATATCCCTACCCCGGGCGATGAAGTGGGGTTAAAAAGGTTGGGCGTCAATTTGACCAATGACGGAAAGTTTTCTTCGCGTAATCTTTTTGTGACCTAGGAGATTGACTTAAACGGGATTTATGCTATAATTAGGCTGTAGTTCAGAGAAGAACTGCAAATTAACAAAGGCGTTTGAAGCCGAGGTGTCGGCTCACAAACGCTTTTTTATTTTATAGGGCAAGCTATGACAAAATACATATTTACCACTGGCGGGGTTATATCGAGCCTGGGAAAAGGCATTGCCTCTGCTTCTATCGGAAGGATACTGGAGTCGCGCGGGTTAAAAGTGGCGTTGATGAAATTCGATCCTTATATCAACGTTGATCCGGGCACGATGAACCCTTACCAGCACGGCGAAGTCTATGTTACCGAGGACGGAGCGGAAACGGACTTAGACCTGGGTTATTATGAGCGTTTTACCAGCGCCAAGATTTCAAAATTAAATAACCTGACTACGGGCCAGATCTACAACACGGTGATCACCAAGGAAAGAAGAGGAGATTACCTGGGAAAGACCATCCAGGTCATACCGCATATTACTACGGAGATAAAAGAGCGCGTGAAAAAACTCGGCAAGGCCTCGAAGGCAGACGTGGTGATCGTTGAAATCGGCGGTACGGTCGGCGATATCGAGAGCCTGCCGTTTTTGGAAGCGGCGCGCCAGTTCAGGCTCGATTGCGGTTTTAATAATGTTTTATATGTGCACCTTACCCTCGTTCCTTATATAAAAGTGGCGGGTGAAATAAAGACCAAGCCTACGCAGCATAGCGTAGGGACTTTGCGTGAAATAGGTATACAGCCGGATATATTGTTGTGCCGTACGGAAAAAGAATTGTCCGAGGAAGTAAAATCCAAGATCTCTTTATTCTGCAATGTTGCCCAGGAGGCGGTGATCGAGGCAAAAGACGTAAAATCTATTTACGAGGTCCCGCTGATATTTAAGGCCCAGGGCCTGGATAAAATAATTTTAAGGCATTTCGGCATAAGATCCAAAAAGACCGACCTGAAGGACTGGAAGAAAAATGTGGTAGAAAAAGTCCTCCATCCTAAGCATAAGGTAAAGATCGCCGTGGTGGGTAAATACATTGAGCTGCAGGATGCCTATAAGTCCATTTACGAGGCCTTAAAGCACGGCGGTATTGCCAATGATGCAGAGGTCGAGATAAAAAAGGTGGATGCCGAGAATCTGGAAAAAGAAGGCGCGCGTAAATTATTATCGGAGGTAAAAGGGATACTGGTTCCCGGAGGGTTCGGCCTGCGCGGGATAGAAGGCAAGATCCGGGCTATCCGTTACGCCCGCGAAAATAAGATCCCGTTCTTTGGGATCTGCTTAGGCATGCAATGTGCGGTAATCGAGTTCAGCAGGAACGTCTGTAATCTCGCTGATGCTTCATCCACGGAGTTTAATAAAAAAACCAGGCATCCTTTGATCAGCTTGCTGGAGGAACAACAGAAGATCAGCAACTTGGGTGCTACGATGCGCCTGGGGGCATATCCCTGCAGAATAAAGAAGGGCGGTTTTGCTTATCGCGCCTACAAGAAAACGCTTGTTTTTGAAAGGCACCGCCACCGCTACGAATTTAATAACGCATACAAAAAGCGGCTTTGTACCCGGGGCCTCTCGATTACCGGAGTGAACCCCGGAAAAAATCTCGCCGAAATAGTAGAATTAAAGGACCATCCTTGGTTCGTCGGGGTGCAGTTCCATCCCGAATTCAAATCCAAGCCAGACCGCGCCCATCCGTTATTCAGGGAATTCATCAGAAGCGCCCTGAAATTCAACCGATAAAATCCAAAATTATTTTTGCTGCGCGCTTGCTTGCTCCGGGTTCGCCGAGCGAGGCCTTGACTGCGGAGAGGTTTTTGTTTATTTCACTTAACATCGCCGGATTATGCAGGGTATGCAAGAGATAATCCGCGATGGGTTTTGGCTGGGCATTATTCTGGATGAATTCGGGGATGATCTTTTTTCCGGCCACGATATTTACCATGCCGATATAAGGTACTTTTACCTGCGGCCGGTACAATAAATAATTCAATGCACCCATCTTATAAATTACCACAAAAGGTTTTTGCATGATTGCTGTTTCCAGGGTTGCCGTCCCGGAAGCGACGAGGCAGAAATGGGCGATGTTCAGGCAATCATAGGTGAGGCCCTCGATGATCTTAAAATCGATACCGCTATTTTTTAAGATCTCGGCGTAGAGCGCCTGTTCCAGGTTTGTTGGCTTGGCAATAACAAATTGAGCAGCCGTTTCCTTCTTGATCAACCGGCAGGCCTCAAGCATGATCGGCAGGATATTCAGGACCTCGGATTTCCGCGAGCCGGGCATAAGCAGGATATTTATTTTGTCTGCGGCTAAACCATATCTTTTCATGAATTCTTCTTTTGCCAGAGTGGGTTTAGCGATATCCAGGAGAGGGTGCCCCACAAAATCCACTGCAATACCATGTTTCTTATAAAATTCCTTTTCGAATTTGAATATCACGATCATTTTGGAAATATATTTTCTGATGGTTTCACACCTTCCTGGCCGGGAGGCCCAGACCTGCGGGCTGACATAGTAGATCGTAGGGATCTTTTTATCGAGTGCCTTGGCGAGCCTCAGGTTAAAGCCTGAAAAATCTACGAAAATCACTGCGGAGAAATTTTCTTCTTTTATTTTTTTAAGGAAAAAATTCTTTAAGGCGATGAATTTGGGCAGTTTCTTCAGGACATCGAAGAGGCCCATTACGGCGAAGTCTTTTATGTCGAAGTAAGTTTCAGCACCTGCGCGGCGCATATATTCACCGCCGAGCCCGGAGATTCTTATTGTAGGATCGATATTTTTTATTGCAGCTGTGAGGTTACCGGCATTAAGGTCGCCCGAAGGCTCCCCGGCAATGATCAGGATCTGTTTTTCCATATCTGGTTCTGGATCTCCAGGGCTACGGCTAATGCGTCTCTGGCAACTTTGCCGCTGACAATGGGGGTCTGGTGCCCGCTTACGCAAGCGATGAACGATTCCAGCTCTTTCTTCAAGGGCTCTTCTTTTTCGATAGGCAGGTTTTCTTTGCTGATCTCCAGCCCATTCTTACGGTAAACGCGTGCCTTCGCTTCTTTATAATCCAAAGATATATAGGTATTTTCCTGGAAGATACGGATCTTTCTTAAAATATCATCAGATACACGGCTGGAGGTAAGGTTCGCCACACAGCCGTTCTCAAAGGTGAGGCGGGCATTGGCGATATCTTCGAAAGGGGTGAGGACATTTATGCCTACGGCTTCGATGCTTTTGATTTTAGCGTTAAGCAGGCCGAGGATGATGTCTATGTCGTGGATCATCAGGTCAAGGACAACGCCCACATCCAGCGACCGGTTAGGAAAGGGGCTGAGGCGATGGCATTCGATAAATTTAGGTTCTTTGATTATTTTCAAGGTCGCATTGAATGCAGAGTTGAATCTTTCCACGTGGCCGACCTGCAAGATCAGGTCCTTGGATTCTGCTATATCTATTAGAGCGTCAGCGTCTTTTAACTCTGTAGTGAATGGTTTTTCCACCAGTGTATGTATGCCTTGTTCCAGAAATTCCTTAGCAACCGGATAATGCAATTTTGTGGGCACGGCAATGCTTACTGCGTCGACTTTGCCGAATAGCCCGTGGTAGTCCGGATAGGGCTGTGCGTGAAAAGCACGCGCGACATCTTTCAGGCGCGCTGCATCGATATCCGAGACTCCGACTAGTTCGCATTGATGCAGATTTTTATAAATCCTTGCATGGATGCTGCCTAAGTGCCCCGTTCCGATAACCGCAATCCTTACCTTATCCATGAGGAAAATCATACCAAATTGCTGGACAGAAGTCAACGCCTATGGCATAATATATCCCCTATGAAAGACTACCTGAAACTTTTAAGGTTCATCAAGCCGCACCTGGGGCAATTTATCGTTGCTTCCATATTCATGGTTTTATCCGCTATCTTCGACGGCGTGTCTTTGGGCATGATCGTGCCTTTTACGGATAAGATCATGACCAATAAGCCCATAGTGGTGCCTGCTAAGGTACCGCAGTTCCTGGCGGATTCTATCTTAAAAATAAATTCTACCCCGCCGATGGTGCTTTTGAAATGGATGATCATGCTGGTCTTTTTTCTGTTTCTGGTAAAAGGCGTGGTCAACTTCTTCCAGTCTTACCTGATGTCGGATATCGGCCAGAAGGTGGTTAGGGACGTGCGGCAGGCCTTGTATGATAAGATGCACAGCCTGTCCATGGATTATTTTACGCACAAACGCGCCGGAGAACTGGTTTCCCGCATTACCAATGACGTCAAACTCATTGAAAATGCGGTATCTTACGGCTCAACCGACCTGATCTACCAGTCGGCGCAAGTCGTCCTTTTTACTTTTCTGATATTTTATATTTATTGGAAGTTGGCGCTGATTTCTTTTCTTTTATTTCCTTTGATCAGTTTTCCTATCCTTAAAGTAGGTAAGATCTTAAAAAAACTTTCGCATAAGGGCCAGGAAAAGATGGCGGATATCAATTCCATACTTATGGAAACGATCTCCGGCATCAGGATAGTGAAGGCCTTTAACGCGGAAAATT